>JAOZQV010000097.1:5627-11006 GCA_029932035.1 Deltaproteobacteria bacterium
CGGCACCCTGGGAATTCTTATACCACCGAGTATTATGCTGGTTGTCATGGCCGATCAGGGCGCTGTATCTGTTGGAAAGCTCTTTGCGGGGGCCGTAGTCCCAGGGCTGATTCTGTCGGGTCTCTATATCATGTACATTCTGATTCGATGCTATTTCAAGCCCCTGGACGGGCCTGCCATCACTAAGGAAGAAATGGCAGCAGTAACTAAGAAAGAAATCGCCATTATGACGATCAAATCACTCGTTCCTCCCTCTATCCTGATCATAGGCGTCTTGGGATCCATTTTTATGGGCGTGGCAACACCCACTGAAGCCGCCGGAGTTGGCGCCTTTCTGGCCTTTATCTTGACAGTAGCGTATGGAAAGTACACATGGAAAGGTCTTGTTACCGCGGTCGTCAATACCGCAAGGACAACATCCATGGTGGTAGTTATCCTCGTGGCCGCAAGCTGTTTTTCAAGCGTATTCATGGGTTCAGGTGGCGGCGATGTGGTGCAGGAATTTATCTTGGAGAGTGGATTTGGAAAATGGGGTATGTTTATCATCATGATGATTATCCTCTTCCTCCTCGGGATGTTCATCGACTGGATCGGCATTATCCTGATCTGCTTTCCCCTGTTTCTTCCCATCGCGGCAGATCTTGGATTTGACAAGATATGGTTTATTGTAATCATGGCCGTTATGCTCCAGGACTCCTTTCTGACACCACCTTTCGGGTATGCTCTCTTTTATCTCAAGGGGGTGGCGCCCCCTGAGATTTCAACCTCGGATGTCTACTGGGGAGCGTTTCCCTTTTGGAGGCTCATGGAGTTAGGTCTTATTATTTGTGTCGTATGGCCGGAGAGCATCACGTGGCTTCCCTCCCTGCTTATTGATTGATCCAAGGACATTTTTTTGCCCCGCATTAAGATAAATTTGGTATAGCACCAATGGAGATTCCCCTATGCTGAAACCCGGAAAGACCTACGACGAAGTGTACAACTCTTTTCGTTGGGAAATTCCTGTGTTCTACAACATAGGCGTGGATATATGCGACAAGTGGGCGCATCAGCGATATCGGCTGGCTCTGATATATGAGGATGAAAATGGTCAGGTAGAGAAATATAGTTTCTGGGATCTCAAGAGATTTTCAAACGGTCTTGCCAACGGACTTAAGGCCAACGGTATAGGACCTGGAGATCGGGTTGGGATCATGTTGCCCCAGTCCCCTGAGGCAGGGATTGCCCACATTGCCACATACAAAATGGGGGCGGTTGTAATCCCCCTCTTTACCCTCTTTGGCACTGACGCCCTGGAGTATCGCCTGTCAAACAGCGAAGCAAAGGGGATCGTCACTGATGAGGCAAATCTCCCGAAAATCTTGGAAATTTGGGAGAGACTCCCCCATCTTGAAACTGTTATTCTGACAAGGGGCAAGGCCCCTGATCCTGTTTTGAACTTCTGGGAACTGATTGAAAAGGGATCATCTTCTTTTCAACCCCTTAAAACCAGGGTAGATGACCCTGCCTTTATCAGCTACACTTCCGGAACCACAGGCCCGCCCAAGGGGGCCTATCATGCCCACCGTGTTCTCCTGGGGCATCTCCCGGGTATTCAGTTTCCGCACAACTTCTTTCCAAAGGAGGATGACCTTTTCTGGACCCCGGCAGACTGGGCATGGATGGGTGGCTTTATGGACGTGCTGCTGCCGAGCTGGCACTACGGGATCCCGGTGGTGGCCCATCGTGCCAAGAAATTTGATCCTGAGGAGGCGTTTCATCTTTTAGCCAAGTATGGCATCCGAAATGCCTTTATGCCCCCGACAGCCCTGAAGATGATGCGCCAGGTCCAGGACCCCCGCAGTCGCCACGATTATTCCATGCGAACCATAGGGAGCGGTGGAGAATCGTTGGGCGAGGAGCTGTTGGCTTGGGGTAAGGAGATCATGGGACTGACCATCAATGAGTTTTACGGCCAGACCGAAGTCAATCTCGTGGTGGGAAGCTGTTCCGAGGTCATGGAAATTAGACCCGGGTCAATGGGAAAGGCCATCCCCGGTCACAAGGTTGATGTAGTGGATGGTTCAGGGGAGCCGCTCCCGCCGGGGACCGTTGGAGAAATTGCCATCAAGCGGCCTGATCCGGTCATGTGCATTGAATACTGGAAAAATCCTGAGGCCACCCAAGAAACGTACGTCAATGACTGGTGGCTCACCGGAGACCTCGCTAAAAAAGATGAGGATGGCTATTTCTGGTTTGTGGGAAGGAAGGACGATCTGATCACCAGCTCCGGTTACCGCATCGGGCCGGCTGAGATTGAAGACTGTCTGATGAAGCATCCGGCAGTGGGTATGGTAGCCGTGATCGGGAGCCCTGACAAGGTCCGTACAGAGGTTGTCAAGGCCTTCATCATACCGAAGGCCGGGATAAAACCCGGTCCGGAAGTAGAAGACGAAATAAAGAGGTTCGTAAAAGTCAGATTAGCCGCCCATGAATATCCCAGGGAGATCGAGTTCGTGACCGAGCTGCCCATGACAAACACGGGGAAAATAATACGAAGGGAATTAAAGGCCTTAGAGATAAAGAGAAAATCAGGCGGTTAGTCCCTTTCACTTTTAGGCAGACGAACAATCAGAACAGGTTTTCCGCATCGCCTCAAGACCCGCTTTGATGTACTTCCCATTAGCTTGTCGGCTAAAGGCCCGAGCCCACGGGCTCCCATAACAACCAGATCACAGTCAGAGGCCTTGACCTGCTTCATGATCTCGTCAGAAGGGTGTCCTATCCTCACTGCGATTTCATCTGTAATAAAGGGGCACGAAGGCATATCAACACTTACCTCATCGCAGAAGCTTGTAACACGCTCTCTTGCCTTATCAATCACTTTGTGCTTATTGTCCTCCACCAGTTTCTTCCATTTTTCTTCCCCGAGAACATTCACCATCAGGCTGCCCCTGAACGAGGATGTATCCTCAATCACATGAAGGAAGGTTATTCCCGCCCCATATCGGTTTGCAAGACTTGCTGCATACCCCAAAGCATGACGGGCATTCTCTGAAAGGTCTGTGGCGTAAAGGATTTTCTTGATCTCCGGAATCATCTAAGTACCTCCTGCAAAGGGTTTGGCTGATAATTTTTTTAGTATAACCTCAAAAATGTTATGGATCAAGGAAAAATATGGTATAGTGCCATAAATCTAATGGAGGAATCGATCATGTCTGAAAGCACTCAAATTATTGTCGGTGTTATTCTCCTGATAGGGGTATACATGTTGACCCGACGTGTTCACGCCTGGCAGATGAGAAGGGCGTATACCACTGTTTTAAAGGACCTTGAGCAAAAGGAGGCCTTTGACCCTTCATCGGCCGTGAAACTTCCATATGCCAAAGTTGGCTTATTCAGGATGGGGACCCGGGATTACAGACCAAAAGCGGTTCAGTATATGACTCAAACAGGTGTTGCCGTCATGACGGCTGATGGCAAGTACTATCTGAGAGAACGTAATGGAAGCTCGAAACTTGAAATTTAATATGGAGGGACCACATGGGCTATTTAGATGCAAAACTGTTGTATGGCGAAGAAACCGTTGATTTGAGAGTTCCCCGATCTGCAACCCTTTTGGAGATGAAACCGCTCAGGGGGCTCGACAACGCTGAAGAGGCCGTGTACGCTGCCCTCGCCAATCCAATTGAGAGCCCTCCCCTTTCCGAACTCGCCATGGGCAGGAAAAACGCCTGTGTGGTGATCTCTGATTTTACCCGTCCTGTTCCCAACAAGGTGATTCTCCCCCCGTTGCTAAAAATCCTGGAACAAAGCGGACTCAAAAGGGAAAACATCACCATCCTGATCGCAACGGGAATGCACAGACCCAATTTAGGAGAGGAACTGGAATATTTAGTTGGCCGTGAGATCATGGATAACTATCATATCGTCAACCATTACTGTCGAAAGCCTGAAGAGTATCGAAAGATAGATGAGATAGAGGGGGCCCCCATTGAGATCAACAATTACTATCTCGACGCGGATCTGAAAATTTTGACCGGTTTGATTGAGCCTCATTTCTATGCGGGTTATTCAGGCGGACGTAAGGCCATACTCCCGGGGATCTCCAGCTTTGAGACCATGAAGTTCATGCACTCCTACAAGATGATCGATCACCCAATGGTGACCAATTTCGCCCTTAAGGGGAATCCGTTTCATGAGTACGGCATTCGGGTAACGGAATTGGCAGGAGCGGACTTTATCCTGAATGTGGTCATTACCAAGGAACGGGATATTGCCGGCGTATTTGCCGGGCATTACGATCACGCCCATTTGGCCGGTTGCGCAATGGTCTATGAGCATTCTGCTGTAAAACTGGATCAGCGGTTTGACATGGTGGTCACCTCCGGCGGGGGCTACCCCCTCGACGCCACATTCTACCAGATCAGCAAGGCCCTGATCTGTTCCATGGATATCATGAAAAAAGGGGCCCCCATCATTGTTGCCTGTGAGTGCAGGGAGGGTATCGGGAATCCCGAGTTTAGCGAGATCATACGTTCCGGATGCAATTATCAAGAATTTACTGAGAGATATTCCGATCCAAAGGACTTCGTCATTGACCAGTGGTGTGCCCAAAATATCTACCAGGCCGCGGACCATGCCGGGCCCATATATGTTTACTCCTCCGGGCTTTCAGATGACGATGTAAAGAGCATGGGAATGATCAAGATCGACGACGTGCAGGAGACCGTCAATGATCTGATTAAAACCTATCCCAACACGATCGTCGTTCCTGAAGGGCCATACGTGGTTGGAATGGTTGAGTGAGGAGAGACGCTATGCTGATCATTGCAGAAAGGATAAATTCTTCTCGCAAGTATATTGCACAGGCCATTTCGTCAAGGAATAAGGCATTTGTCGAGAGCGAGGCCAAGGCCCAGACCGAGGCCGGCGCAGATTATATTGATGTCAATGCCGGGACATTTGTTGGGGAAGAGGCAGAACACCTCAAATGGGTTGTTGAGGTGGTGCAAGGAGTCACAGACCTTCCCCTCTGCATTGACAGCCCTGATCCTGAAGTCATCAAGGGGACGCTCCCTCTCGTACATAAAATCCCCATGATCAATTCAATAACCCTGGAACCAACGCGTCTGGAAGGTATTTTGCCCCTGGTGGCCGAACATAAGGCCAAGGTCATAGGCCTGTGCCAGTCGGAAGATACCATGGCTGAGACAGCAGATGAGAAGGTACGGTTGGCCCATGAACTGGTAAAACAAGTTACGGAAGCAGGTATCCCCCTTGATGACCTTTACATTGATCCTTTGGTATATCCTGTAGCCACAAACCCCCAATCAGCCCTTGCCACCATGGAAGCAATTGAAAAGATCATGAAGGAATTCCCCGGTGTTCATACCACCT
>JAOZQV010000098.1 GCA_029932035.1 Deltaproteobacteria bacterium
ACAATCAACACAAAATCTGACTCCTTCAATTTCTGTTTGGTTAAATTGATTCCAAGCCTTTCCACCTCGTCATTCACCCTCTGGAAGCCCGCAGTATCCATGAGCCTGATGGGTATTCCTTCAATATTTATGGTAGATTCGATGATATCTCTCGTGGTTCCGGGTATGGGGGTCACAATGGCTCGTTGTTCGTTCAGGAGGCGATTCAAGAGACTTGATTTGCCCGCATTGACCCGGCCTGCAATGACGGTATTGATACCCTCCACCCAGATCCTGTTTTTATGGGCCTCTATCAGGGCTTCAATAGGCTTGATTAGGTCTTCGTTTATTCCCCTTGTTTCCTCCTCTCTAAAAACGACATCAGTCTCCTCTTCCGGAAAATCGATTGCCACCTCTGCCTGTGCAAGGATATTGATAGCCTTTTGTCGCAAGCCTTCGATTTCCTCTTTAAACGCGCCTTGGACCTGTTGCGAGGCTAAATAAAGCCCTCTTTCTGACTGGGAATTGATGATATCGATGACCGCTTCAGCCTGAGTCAGGTCGATCCTCCCGTTTAGAAATGCCCGAAGCGTAAATTCTCCGGGGGTGGCCAACCTTGCGCCCTGACCCAATAGGATCTCGAGAATTTTGGAAAGGAGCGCGTATCCGCTGTGTGAGTTGATTTCAAGGACGTCTTCTTGAGTATATGTATGGGGGGCTCTCATAAAGGAGATGAGAACTTCATCAATGGCATTTTCAGAGGACGGCTCTAATAAATGCCCGAGGTAGAGATGATGGCTTTTGAGGATAGACGTGGGATTCTTCGGCCTGAAGATCTTTCCGGCGATTTCAAGTGAAAGAGGGCCGCTTACACGTATAATGCCGATTCCTGCCTGGCCAATCGGGGTGGCTATGGCGGCGATGGTATCCTGGTCAGGAGACATGTAAAATTTTTCAAGACTCCCTCTTCGGTGATCTTGAAGAGTTATATCGTTTAGGGATGATAATCACCTTTTTCAAGGCGCCTTCTCCTCTCCCCTTGGTCCCTAATTCATCATCATCCCTGAGGGCAAGATGGACAATCCTCCGGTCGTGAGGATTAAGGAGGTTGGTGGCAACCGGTTTCTTGATTTTTTTTGCTTTGTCGCCCATTCTCAAAGCCATTTGAACCAGAAAATCTTCTCTCCTCTGACGATAGTTCTCCGAATCGACAAGGACGCGGGTCCTTTTTTCGAGCGATTTGTTTACGATCTTGTTTACTATGAACTGAAGGGCATCTAAGGTCCTCCCTTTCCTCCCTATTAAAAGACCGGATTTATCTCCCTCAATGTTCAGATTTATTGTGCCATCAACCTGTTGAGCGAGGACCGAGGTCCCTTCCATAGGGATGAGGGCCAGGATATTTTCCAACGCCTCTTTTGCAACGGCAACACCGTTTTCTTCTCCTGAGAATGATGCCTCTTTTGCAACAGCAATTCCCATTTCCTTATCGGGTAGTTCGGGCTCCTCTTTGGTCACAGAGACTCTGATCTTGGCTTTTCTGCCGCCTACTAAGCCAAAAATCCCTGCTGATCCAGGTTCAATGATCTCGATATCAAATTCCTCTCTCGAAAGATTGAGTTGGCGGCACGCATTTTCAATGGCGTCCTCATCGTTTTTTCCTTCAAATTCATATGTTTCCATGATTGTCCTCCAGATATTATGCCGGTTGCCTGTGAATTCGGTACTGTTGGCCTATTGAAAGGATATTGTTAACTAACCAGTAAAGAACAAGACCGGAAGGGAAATTAATAAACATAAAAGTAAAAATAACGGGTAAAAACATCATAATCTTGGCCTGCATGGGATCGCCTGGAGTAGGCGTCATTTTTTGCTGTAAGAACATAGAGGCGCCCATCAAGAGGGTCAAAACGGGAATTCCGTAAGGCGGAGTCATAAACGGGATCTCAAACGGGAAATTGAATAAACGACCGGGCGCTGAGAGGTCATTTATCCATAACGCAAACGGGGCATGCCTCAACTCAATACAGCCCCCGAGGACCCTGAAGAGCGCAAAAAACACCGGGATCTGAATAACCATGGGGAGACATCCGCCCATGGGGTTAACCTTATAGGTCTTGTACAGGCCCATCATCTCCTGGTTTAATTTTTGTTTGTCGCCCTTATACTTCTCCCTCAACTTGGCCATCCTGGGTTGAAGCTTCTGCATCTCCTTCATCGATTTATAGCTCTTGTGAGTCAAAGGCCAGAATAGGCCCTTGACTAAGATCGTCAGGAGAATGATGGACAGGCCATAGTTATGGACGTATTCATCAAAAAAACGCAAAAGATAGAGAAGAGGTTTTGCGATAATATCTGTCCAGCCAAAATTGATGGCCTGATCGAGGTCCTTGCCAAACTCTTTCAGGATTCCCAAATCGCGGGGCCCCAAATAGAGTTCATATTTTGAAGACTTCAGCTCAGAAGGATTTATTGAAACAGGTGGCAGGAGGTAGGTACCTTCCAGGATTCCCGACGATAGGTGACGTCCGGTAAAGAGTCCCTTGGAGGGAAAATCCGGGACAATGGCCGACATGAAGAAATTGTCCTCATAGGCGACCCAGCCCATTTGGCCCCTGACGGTCTTTTCATCCGATGGGTCTTCGACCTCGATCTCTTCCAGTTCTTTATTCAGGAGCAAGGCAAACCCTACGTAGGCATAGTAACCTCCCTTGTCGTGGGGAGGCATGGCCATCAGGTTCGCTCTAAAAGCCCCCTCCACCGGTTCTGCGGATCGGTTAGTCACATCTACATTTAGATCAATCTGGTATCGGTCCGGATAGAAACGGAAGGTTTGAGTCGTAGAAAGACCGTCTTTGGTTTCGGCCCGGAAAACAATATCCTGTGGTGAGGACTCCGGCCCAACCTTTATAAAGTCTTGATCTACCTGAAAAACCGGTTTTCCCTTTTTGCCGGCTGAATGATTGTCAAAGGTAAAGAGCAAAGAATCACCCATCTCCTTTTTGAAGTTTACAAGCTCGACCAATGGAGAGTCAGGATCAGTGGTTTGACGATATTTTTTTAGTTTAAAGCTCCTTATGGTGGGGCCCACATTGCTGAAGACGGCCTTATATAAAGGAGTATCGATTTCTATCTCTTTTTCATCTGGTCTGGGGATGGCCTCTACTGGTATTTCCTTTGTCCCGGGAAGTCGCGCAGGATGACTCAAGGCGGGAGACTTTTGGGCCTCTACGGATTTGTTGGGAGCTTCATTAGATGGAACATCCCTTCCTGTTGGCGCTTGTTCCTGTTTTGGCCCGAAAAAAAGCGACCACCCAACGAGGACTATAAATGATAAAGCGAAAGCTAATATTGTTCTTTTGTCCATTTTAGGCGCTTAGTCCTGACGATTCGATCCCGGCCTCAACTCTATGGAAGCGGGATCAGGTAAAAGGCACGAAAATAAATAATGACAACCACTCGACGATTTCGCGAGGCCTGGAGCCATAGATGCATTTTGCGGTCTTAACAAGTACCCTGCATCATTGGAGTGGATCATATCCTCCAGGATGAAAAGGATTGCATTTGGAGATCCTGACGAGGGCCAACCATCCCCCCCTTAAGATCCCGTACTTTTTGAAAGCATGGCGGGCATACGTTGAGCATGTGGGATAAAAACGACAGGAAGGAGGCCAAAAAGGCGAAATAAAATGCTGATATATAGATATCAATACGACAGGTATATATCTAAACCTATAAACTGAACTTTTTTTTGAAAAAGATTGTTCCAAGTTCGTCTTTGGTTTTCCAGAGATCCAAATAGCTGGCATCCTTCTTTGCTGTGACGACGATATCATAGCCTTGGGGGATTTTCGAGTTGTTGAGTCTAAAGAATTCTCTAATTAGTCGTTTGATCCTATTTCTTTTGACCGCGTTGCCCGCCTTTTTGCTGACAGTAACCCCCAATCTCGCTATGCCCAGCCCGTTCTGCTTGATAATGACAACAAAATGTCTCGTATGATGACGCTTACCCAATCGATTTAGATTGACAAAATCAGTTCGATTCAATAATCTTTTTTTTTTGGAAAAGAAAAAGGTGTCATATAGTATCTAAGGGAACTCGGCCAGGCTTGAGAGTATCTTATACGGCTAATCGTTTTCGCCCCTTAGCCCTTCTTCTCTTTAGGACGTTTATTCCGCCTTTAGTACTCATCCTCGCCCTAAAACCATGGGTCCTCGCTCTCTTGATTTTGCTGGGTTGATAAGTTCTCTTCATGATGTAATCCTTTTCTGTATCTTTTATGAATTGTATAGTATAACTACAAACAGAACAGGTTGTCAAGCTAAATTATAGAACTCTGCCATATCAAAATCATTTCAAAGCACCATCGGCAGGAATGCTGCGGCTTTACATTCTTGGTATTTTATTATTGATAATTTGTAGCAACTCATATATTTGTTTAATGCTCACTCAAAAACAACTTCACATTTTTGGGCGTTAATGTATTCCGCTTGGCTCTGTTGCGGAAACTCGAAATATGCCGGTTTTCCGGTTTAAGATTTGTAAATCCCAATCAAGTTAAAAGGAGAAATCGATGCTTCTTGATCCTATTTTGGGCTTATTCTCAAATGATTTAGCGATAGATCTTGGTACCGCCAATACCCTTGTATATATGAAAGGGAAGGGGATTATTCTAAGCGAGCCCTCCGTAGTAGCAGTGAGAAAGAACGGGCGTGGCGGCAGCAAGGTATTGTCAGTGGGCAGAGAGGCCAAAATGATGTTAGGCCGGACCCCAGGCAACATCGTGGCCATACGGCCAATGAAGGACGGTGTGATTGCGGATTTTGAGATTACAGAGGCCATGCTTCGTCATTTTATAAGACAGGCACACAACAGAAGGACGTTCGTACGACCTCGAATCATTATCTGTGTCCCGAGTGGTATTACCCAGGTTGAGAAAAGGGCCGTTCGAGAGTCTGCGGAGTCTGCCGGGGCCAGAGAGGTTTTTTTGATCGAGGAACCGATGGCAGCGGCCATTGGCGCAGGATTGCCCATTACCGAACCCACCAGCAATATGGTTGTGGATATTGGAGGAGGCACTACTGAAGTCGCGGTTATATCCCTTGCAGGTATTGTTTACAGTAAATCCGTCAGGGTTGGCGGAGACAAGATGGACGAGGCAATACTGCAATATATCAAGAGAAAATATAATCTTTTGATCGGAATCACCACTGCAGAGCTTATAAAGACCGGCATTGGCAGCGCCTATCCGAGCGACCAACCTGAGACCATCGATGTTAAGGGTCGGGATTTGGTGACTGGGATTCCGAAGATCCTGACGATAGACTCAGACGAGGTGAGACAAGCCATCTCAGAGCAAATCGAGACAATAGTAGAAACTGTCCGGATTGCCCTGGAACAGACCCCTCCTGAACTCGCTGCGGATATTGTTGATACCGGGATTGTCTTGGCCGGGGGCGGGGCATTGTTGAAGAACCTGGATATTCTGTTGAGAGAAGAGACGAAGCTTCCTATAACTATCACCGAAGACCCTCTTTCCACTGTTGTTCTCGGTTCCGGGATGGCGCTTGATAACATTTCGATGCTCAAAGAGGTTATGATCAGGTAGCGGTACCATAAGTTTGTGAAGTGCCTATTTATCCCGTTTGCAGCGGGGAAGCTAAAGGTGTTGTTTGACATTTCTAAATTGTGCATGGACGAAATAACTTCCCTGTCTGCAAAATAACACGGAGCAAGGTTCTATCATTGAAAGGTGAAAAATACTTCCGTAAAATATGGATATCGGTTTTTTTTATCTGTTTTGTGCTTCTCTTGCTCTCTTCAACTTCCGGTCTCAGACAACCGTGGAATCCCGCAGAGCAGTTAATTGTAGAGATTACCGCTCCCTTCCAAAAACTCATAAGGCGAACCGTCAACTTCACAAAGGATTTCTGGTTAAACTATTTTTACCTGATCGACGTCCGTCACGAAAACACCCTGTTGAAGCAGGAGATCAACTCCTTCAGAAGGGCAAATAGCCGATACAAGGAATTGTTGACTACCCATGAAAGACTCCGGAAACTTCTCCAATTTAAGGAGGTCATTCGGCGTCCGGTTATTGCGGCTCAAGTTATAGGGCTGGACCCAACCGGATGGTTCAAATCAATAATTATCGATAAAGGGAAAAGGGCCGGACTGAAGTGGGACATGCCGGTAGTGAATGCCTCGGGTGTGGTGGGGAGAATCGTTTCTGTTTCAACAGACTACGCCAAGGTCTTGTTAATTATTGATCAGAACAGTGCTGTCGACTGCCTAATGCAGCAGTCCCGTGACAGGGGGATGGTGAAAGGGCTGTCGATGGATGCATGTAAAATGGATTACATGACGAAATCCAGCGACGTTGCTGTTGGAGAAATGGTCATTACCTCAGGACTGGGAGGTATTTTCCCAAAAGGGCTCCCGGTAGGAAGGATATCGAGAGTGAAAGATGTTTCCGGGGAGTTTTTTAAGGAGATCGAGGTCTCACCATCTGTTGATTTTTCCAAGTTAGAAGAAGTCCTTGTCATACAAACGGTAAATAGCAGAGGGCAAGAGAGTGACTAAAGCGCCTATTTATCCCCGCACATAGTGCGGAGGAAGTTAAGGAACTTCGTGACATTAGCTTAAAGATGGTAAGGAGAAGATATCGTCAAATTGGAAGAAAACAGAAAGCTAAGCTTTTGTCTTGCCGCATGGTTGTTTGGGGTTTTACTTACACTATTGAAGGGGATCTGGTCCGATCCCTGGGGTGTGAGCATCTTTGACCTGGATCTCTTAACTATCTTAACGGCCTATCTCTTTTTGTCCTTTGGCCGAATCCAGGCAGGCGCCTTCGCGTTGGGGCAGGGGCTCTTGATCGATATCTTCTCCAGCGGTTTGCACGGCCTTTTTGCCTTTCTTTATCTGAGCGTTTTTTGGGGGATATATTTAGGTTCGCTGTTTTTCAACCTTCGGACTGCCAAAGGGCAGATAATGATAGTGAGTTTAGTAATTTCTTTTAAAGATATTGTGTTTTTAACCGTTCTTTCTCTTTTTTATGACAGTATCGTTTTTTCGAAATCATTCCTCAGCGCTTCAGCAATTTCTATAATAGGCGCCGGTCTAATCACCCCTATTTTATTCATTTTTTTCAATTGGTTGAGGGGTATTCGCGTGAGAGAAGCCGGCACCCCTGGTTCTGAAGAAAGGATAAAGTCAAGGTGTTGAGAACATCAAATTTCGATCCTGTCTCTTCGGCAGTTCTCGGCAAGCAACTGAAAATCGCGATGATATTTGTCTTGATCGTATTTGGCATTTTAATTTTCAGGCTTTGGTTTCTGCAGATTGTAAACGGTTCAGCCTACCGGGCCAAATCTGAGCATAATCGTATCCGGCTTCACGATATTGCACCTTTCAGGGGAATGATTTTAGATAGAAATGGTAGCGTGCTCGTGGGCAACCGGCCATCG
Source organism: Deltaproteobacteria bacterium (assembly GCA_029932035.1). Classification (GTDB taxonomy): domain Bacteria; phylum Desulfobacterota; class DSM-4660; order Desulfatiglandales; family Desulfatiglandaceae; genus Desulfacyla. The sequence goes on from JAOZQV010000098.1 coordinate 7,447, forward strand.
TACGACCTTTATATAATTCCAGAGGAAGTTCAAGACCGGCCTCAATTGTTGAAAAGGCTGAGCATATTCGGGGATCTCGATTCGGAGCATGCAGGACGGATTTTGGATAAAGCGGCCCGGGGATATCCTTTTAAGCCGGTATGTCTCAAAAGGGGCATATCCCGTGATGAACTTGCCAAGATAGAGACTCATCGTTTTGACTTGCCTGGTGTTATGATCAAGGTCAGACCAGAGCGGCACTATTTCTATGAAGGCCTCGGATCCCATGTTCTCGGGTACTTGGGCGAAATCAGCGAAGATCAATTGCGAAGCGGGCAGTTCCGGGATAACAAATCAGGTGATTTGATCGGAAAAACGGGTGTGGAGCGGAAGTGGCAGGCTTTATTAAACGGTGTTCGCGGTGGCGAACAGGTGGAGGTAGACGCTGCGGGTCGAAGAATAGAGGTTGTTTCACGCAGGGCCTCTGTTTCGGGAGCGAATATATGTTTGACAATTGATAAAGATTTACAGATCTTAGCTGAAAAATCACTCCTCGGGAAGCACGGAGCGATTGTGGCCATGGATCCCTCAAATGGGGAAGTTTTGGCTTTGGCAAGCAGCCCCTCTTATGACTCCAATCTGTTTATCAAAGGGATTGATCAAAGAACCTGGCAAAATATCGCTTCATCAAAGGATTTCCCTCTTCAAAATAGGGCGCTGACCGGTCAATATCCCCCTGCATCGGTTTTTAAGATCGTAGTTGCTTTAGCAGGGCTCGAGGAGGGGGTTATTACCCCGGAAGAAGAGATCTTTTGTAATGGCACTTTTTTCCTCGGAAAACAGAGCTACCGTTGCTGGAAGAAATACGGGCACGGAAAGGTAAACCTTTACAGGGCCTTGAAGGAATCATGCGATGTGTATTTTTATAATGTGGGGAGGAGACTGGGTGTCGACAAGATCGCCGAATATGCGAGGCGATTGGGCTTGGGAAAGAGGACCGGTATAAATCTGGACCACGAAAAGAGCGGCCTGATCCCCACAAGCGAATGGAAATTGAGAAGATGGGGCGTCCCCTGGCAGGCCGGCGAAACCATCTCCACGTCTATCGGACAGAGCTTTGTACTGACAACTCCCATACAGCTTGCCACCCTTATTTCAGCTGTTTTTAACGAAGGCCGCATATTCACACCCCATGTGACCAAGTGGGTTAGGAAAACCGGGGAGAAGAGTCTCTATGAATTTTCGCCCCAGGCGCCACGAAAGGCGGGAATCAGACAGGAATATCTGGATCTTGTAAAAAATGCGCTTATAGGTGTTGTTAACCAACCCCATGGCACCGGTTCGAAGGCCAGAATAAAGGACATCACAGTTGCAGGAAAGACAGGCACTGCCCAGGTAGTGTCCCTTAAGAAGGAAAAAGAATCAAAACCTGGATCTGAAATCCCCTGGAAATTCCGGGACCACGCCTGGTTTGTTGCTGTTGCCCCGGCAGATATGCCCAAGATTGCAGTGGCGGTCCTTATTGAGCATGGCGGGCATGGAGGAAGCACTGCTGCTCCACTCGCTAAGGAGTTGATAAAGGCCTATCTGGGTGTACCGTTGTGATGCTGGATACTCAACTTCCTAACCACTTAACCTTTCATTTGAAAAAGCATGCTTGATCGAAGATTGATTCAGAATTTCGACTGGGTTTTGCTCCTGTTGCTGTTGTTTGAGGCAGGGATCAGTATCCTAAATCTCTATAGCGCTACCTATCCGATTCGGGATCTGGGGGGATTGGAAATCTTTACCAAACAGATTTATTGGTTTTTGATTGGATTTACTGTTTTTTTCCTGATGACCACCTTTAATTATTATGTATTAGAACGATTAGCCTATCCAGTCTATTTCTTTACCATAGCCCTTCTAATTTTGGTCCTAATTGTGGGAAAGGTGATGTCGGGATCTCAACGATGGCTGAGTTTGGGGCCGATTTCTTTTCAACCGTCGGAATTGTCAAAGATCGCCATTGTGTTGATCTTGGCGAAGTTCTTCAGCGAAAGAGGGGAAAACAGGGAATACCGATTGCGGGATCTCTGGCAGCCATTTGTGCTCACTGCGATTCCCTGCTTTCTTATTCTGAAAGAACCTGACCTCGGTACGGCCCTTTTTCTGGGGATGATATCTATCTCTGTGGTTCTAATTGCCAAGGTATATTGGAAATCGTTAATTATTTTCGGGTGTTCCTTCTTCTTGGCGGCTCCTTTGATTTGGTTCGGACTCAAGGAATATCAGCAAAAACGGGTTCTCTCATTTCTCAGCCCAGGCATGGATCCGTTAGGGGCCGGATACCACATCAATCAGTCCAAAATCGCTATAGGCTCGGGGCAGTTCTGGGGAAAGGGTTTTTTAGAAGGGACGCAGACCCGGCTGCATTTTTTGCCTGAGCAACACACCGATTTTGCCTTTTCAGTATTAGCCGAGGAGTGGGGCCTGATAGGATCGGTTGTGCTTCTTCTCATTTACCTTTTCATGATCTTATGGGGCCTCAATATAGCAAAAAGTTCAAAGGATAGGTTCGGCTCTATGGTGGCTGTTGGCATCGTAACCATTGTTTTCTGGCAGGTCGTAATAAACGTTGGGATGGTTACGGGACTCCTGCCGGTGGTTGGAATCCCCCTTCTCCTTTTCAGCTACGGCGGGTCATCTTTGATTTCAACCATGGCGGCCATGGGGATCCTTATGAATATCAGCATGAGACGTTTTATGTTTCAGTAGACTATGACAATATTAAATTGTCAATTGGTACCGAACATCGCTTTTTGTTGGATGAAAACAGGGGCCTATGGTATAGAGATTCGGGTTGCGTTAATTTTCAATCCTATTGGAAGGCTGGAGACAAATAGATGCCTGCACAAATTTCCCAAATTATGGTACAAACTACTGGAAAGACAGACGTTATTGATGTAACGCATCAGGTTATGGGTGAGGTTGAAAAGTCGAATGTGCAAAACGGAGCAACAACCCTCTTTATCCCAGGGTCTACTGCCGCCCTTACCACCATTGAGTTTGAAAGCGGAGTCATAAACGATCTGAAAAAGGCGATAGAAAAAATGGCCCCGGAGGATATATATTACGAGCATAATGAGAGGTGGGGCGACGGAAACGGTTACTCCCATGTCCGTGCGGCTATTTTTGGAGCATCATTACATATACCGATTGTTGAGGGCAAAATGACCTTGGGCATGTGGCAACAAATTGTGCTCCTTGATTTTGATAACAGACCCCGTGAAAGACGTATTGTGGTTCAAGTATGACGCCCACTGTCAGCAAGAAAATCAGCTTTTCTGACAACGAATTGATGCGAAGCTTGTGTGGAGAGCAGAACTCGCATCTTGGATTGTTAGAAAAAAAGATCGGGGTTTCTCTGAATCTCAGGGGAAATGTGGTGCTGCTCGAAGGTGGAGATTGGGAGGTCGAACTCGCGGAAAAAGTCCTGAACCAGCTCTATGGACTCTTAGAGGCCGATTACCCGCTCTATCCTAATGATGTGGAATACGCAGTCAGGATTCTGAGCGGGGACCGGTCGG
>JAOZQV010000099.1:0-2808 GCA_029932035.1 Deltaproteobacteria bacterium
CTCCCCTCTCCGTTCGAATGAGAAAAACCGTTCTATCCGGTCAGAAACGCCACATTATGCGCGGAGCCCGGTTGAAAAAAAAGAACGGCCGTTAGGGCATGTTCCACCCCGCCGGTGCAGGCAAGCTGCGCGCCTTTTTGGGATATTTACCTTCGATGTCGGCGTAAAAATCCTGAATGATTTTCATGTCTGCTTCCATATTTCCTGTCGGGTGAACGACCGGTCCAATACCTCCAACCTTGCGTCGGTAATCCAGATACCCTAACACGATAGGGACATTCGCCCCCCTTGCGATATGGTAAAAACCGGTTTTCCAGTACATGACTTTTCTGCGGGTTCCGGAAGGGGGAACCACCAGGACCATTCGTGGATGTGTACGAAATGCCTGTATCGACTGTGCCACAACACGGGTTGATTTGGAGCGATCCACGGGAATGGCTCCCAACCATCTAAAAAAAGGACCCATCGGCCAGCGAAACCAGCCCGCCTTCATCATGATGAAGGGCTTGATTTCAAGAATGAACGCCAGACAGATGGTGTAAAAAAAGTCCCAGTTGGAGGTGTGCGGCGCCGCTATGATGACGTATCTGGAGATGCAAGGTTTTTTCCCCGCCGGTTTCCAGCCCGTAAATCGAAAAATGATCAGGGCCAGCCAGCGCATCACGGTCTTGCCCATGGGTGTGTCGTGAACGGTCCTATGATGCATGATCGAATCCTCTTTTTCCTCACGCAAAGGCGCCAAAACGCAAAGAAAACCCACAGCTTATTCGTAAGGCTAAGAGATACCATCCTTCCTCAGGGAAACCCTGAGATTGATGAGAAGCCCCAACTTCATCTTTCATAGTTTTTTACCTTTGCGCCTTAGCGCCTTTGCGAGAGACCTTTTCAGTTCCCCCCATACAATGAGAATTATCCCCAAAAACATGGATATCTGCCCCAAATAGTCCCCGTGCCTGGCAAAAAAAGTCCGGCCTTGACGAAGATGGATTCGGCCTTTGAGTGTGGCCTTTTCCCACCAGGGCGTGCGGGCCATCACCATGCCTCTTGCGTCGATGAGGGCTGAAATCCCGGTATTGGCCACCCGTACCAGATCCCGGCGGCATTCGATGGCACGAACGGGACTGAAATTGTAGTGGTAGCGATAGCCGGGCGTGTTTTTCCACCATCCGTCGTTGGTGATCATGCAGATAAAGCCCTTTGCTTCCGGCAGGTTCCGGGCACAGTAGGCGCCAAAGGCCGACTCAAAACAGACGATGGGCAGAATACCAACGGAATTATCGGAGGATACAAATGCATAGGTCTCCTGACGAAGACTGTAGGTGCCGTTATATCCGCCAAGTTCCAGGGAGTATTTTCCAAGGAAGCTTAGATATTGTACGAAAGGCATGCGCTCGAACAGGGGGACCAACTTGGTCTTGTGATAGAATTGGGGCTCGGATCCGGGTGAAAGAAAAAGGGCGGTATTGAAGGCCTCGTAGAAGAATCCTTCTTTCTGGTTGTAACGGCTCCCGGGAGGTACATCATCCCCAGCCTTTTGGTAGCTGTGGACCCCTATCAGACAGTTGAGTTTCGGATATTTTGCCTGAAAATCCTTCAACTGACGATAGTAAGGAGATGCTGAAGGATTTCTCTCGTCGATCTGCTGTACAATAAGGGTCTCGGGACCGAACAGGTAGTTGGTTTTTTCGTCGCAGATGGCATCCGCTGTCCTGAAAAATTCTTCGAGGTGTTGGACTTGTCTTTCCGGCACAAATTTTTCCGTGTATGGGTCCAGATTGGGCTGAATTAAAGCCACTGTAACGGTTTCTCCCTCCTCCCTGAAATTGTCAAAGATCTGATAAGAGACCAGAACAGGGATGAAAATTAGAAGAACGGTTACGACTCCCATAGGGACAACGGATCCCAAACCCCTTTTCCGATAAATATCAACCATTTTAAAGATCGCAAAATTGGTCAGAATAATCCAGAGAGCGCCCCCGCGGATGCCTGTATACTCAACCCACTGGATAAGTTTGGGTGCCGTAGCCAGGGCGTTGCCCAGATTGAGCCAGGGCCAGGCTAAGTCCCAGAACTCATGAAAATGCTCATATCCCATCCAGATAATCAGGAAAGGAAATAACAGGGGGATGTTCAGGCCTGTTCGAACCCGGCTTATGGACCAGAAAACAAGGGCCTGTACAAGGGAATTGGCCAACATGATGAGGATGGCCCCGAACCACTGTGCCTGTGTGATCCACCAGGTTCCCACAATATTCCACAGCAGGAAACTGACAAAGGCATAATTGAACAGGGTGTAGCGGTTTGGTTGATCCCGGGTTTCCTCCTCTAACAGTAAAAGGGGCACCCATGCGATGAAAATGAGAAAGAATAGAGGCGTAACAGACCAGGGAAGACCCAACAACAGACCACTGGTGAGGCACAAAAAAAGGTTGTTTAGCGTGTTTTTATCCATACAGAGAAACCCCCTGGCAAGGACCCCGCAAGAAAGGAGTATGATGCGATTTCTACTTCATTTATGCCTAAAAATCGCTCAGAAAGGGTAGTTTTGGAGGTTGTATCACATTGGATTGTGATACAAAAGTGTTTGATATCTTGTCGCCACCTTCGATGGGCCATCCGCCCCCAAGAGCTTTGTAGATGCGGATCAGGTTAAGCACCACATTGGCCTGGCTGGCCACAAGCTTATCCTGCTGCTCAAACAGGCTTTTCTGGGTAACCAGCACATTATTGAAATTCGTCAGTCCTGTCTCATACTGGACGATGACCAGATCCACGGCTTCCCGGGTTGCCGCAACCGCTGCAAGCAGC
>JAOZQV010000099.1:2818-10991 GCA_029932035.1 Deltaproteobacteria bacterium
GGGTAACCAGCACATTATTGAAATTCGTAATTCCTAAATTCCTAAATCCATGTAAAAAGGACTTTTTACATGGGCGTCAAGTTTATTCTATCTTTAAAAGCAAGGCAATAAAAATCTGGATACCCCTTACCCTGATGCGAAAAACGCTAAAGGCAGCGTATGTGGCCTCATGGCCCACATTATAGCGCGACTCGCTGGTTTGAACTCGGGCTTATGTCGAATATCCAGACCGGTAAGACGTTGATTGATTTTAAACACTATTTATGTCAGAATTAAATAAAGTTGTTTCTTGTGAACCGTTAGCGGAAAGGCATATGGATCTTAGACGCAAACTGGCTGCAATTTTAAGCGCTGACGTAAAGGGTTACAGCCGGCTCATGGGTGATGATGAGGAGGCCACTGTCAGGACAATAACCTCCTACCGGAAGGTGATGAACGCCCTCATCCAGAGTCACAGGGGGCGGGTGGTGGACGCTCCTGGCGACAATCTCTTGGCCGAGTTTTCCAGCGCGGTCGATGCTGTGCAGTGCGCAATAAAAATCCAGGAGGAGTTAGAGACAAAAAATTCAGAGTTGCCCGACCCGCGGAGGATGGTGTTTAGGATCGGTATCAACATTGGAGACGTGATTATTGAAGGAGATGAAATTTACGGTGATGGGGTAAATATCGCTGCCCGATTAGAGAGCTTAGCCGATCCCGGGGGTATCTGTATCTCCGGAACCGTGTACGATCAGGTCAAGAGAAAACTCGGCCTGGGATACGATTTCATGGGCGAGCAAAGCGTAAAAAACATCGCTGAACCCGTAAGGGCCTATCGGATAATGTGGCGAGATGAAGACATCGCAAGAGGAGTCGATAAAAAAAGAGAGCCACGTGAACAACCTGCCCGTGCAAAAACCAAAAAAGGCTTGATTAAAAGCATTATTATTACTTGTTTTTTAATGATAGTTATTATGCCGCTTATAAACCACATGAAAATCAACCTCTTAACTAAGATATGGCAGTGCCGGCTCACCCTTTTGTCCAATTCAATGGATGTGACCGTGGTTACCATTGAAAAGGATGAAAACAAAAAAATGAATGTAAAGGATGGCAGGAATGCCGTCTCCTCATTTACGAAGGACCCTAAGTTGTGGCGGAGATATCACTCCACCGTAATCAAAAACCTTTACGAGATGGGGGCGGGTGTTGTGGGATTTGATTTCTGGTTTTCACCTGCCTATGATGACTCAACAAAACAGGCCACAAAGGAATTTATCCAGGGCCTCAAATGGGCAAAGGGTAATAAGTTTCCTGTTGTTTTGGGACAATTTCGGAATACGCAGGATCAGGGGATCTATAAGGAGGCTGACTGGGGCTATATTTCGGTCCACAGGGACCTGATGTGGACCAATGAAGTGACCTATTTGATGGCATGGGACAAACTGGATCTGTCAGGGGTCAGAGTGGAGAAGCCAAGTTTGTTTGTACAGGCATTGGCGAAAAAGCTGAGGTTAAATCCCACCGTAGAGGACGGGGGCGTACGCCTGATTGGCAAGACAATCCCCAGGCGTCTCTGGTTGGCTTTTTCAGAAACGCCCTTTGTCAGGGTTCCATATCATGAAGTATATAATGGGGTGGCCGACAAAAAGCTTTTTTCAGGCAAGATTGTCCTGATCGGCCTCTGGATGAAGGACACTGATGATTTCAGGGTTCCCTTCAGCCCAACGGATTTTACTCCTTATGACAGCAAAGATCCATACAGCATGCCCGGCGTTTTTCTCTTTGCCAACGCGATTAACCAGATAATAAACGGATATTATCATATTGAGGTCAATGATGAATGGTCCTGGCCCACTGACAGAGGGCTTTCAGTGACGAATTTGGAAAGTCTCCTTTTTCTTTTGATTGAAACCATAACAACCTGTATGCTGCTCTTTTTTGTCTATGTCCTGGCAGAGAGAAAAGGAAACGCAAAATTTACATATTCATTAATGGGTATTGTGACTATTCTTTTCATAATCGCCTTAGCCATAACGCCTATCCTTTTTGGGTTGGCCAACTTTCTGTGCGCGTCGCTTCTGTTTACCCTTATTTTTTCAAGAAGAACATCTGTTAAAGACAGGGGGGTTAGATAATGAATAAAAGAGCGGCTATTATTAGTCTTGCAATCATCTCGCTATTGTCAATATTCGTCCCGGCAGCGCATTCTGGCCAAACGATTAACCCCAAAAAGATCGGCAATAAAGGCCTTTTTGAGGTGGATTGCAATATTGCAGGTGTTAACCTGCGTCTGTGCCCGGCAGACAATTTTGTGAAGAAAGAGATGAAGGCGTTTTTTGGATTGATAAAGTCCCACAAATATGTTTGCTCTGGGGGGGAACTTTCCTTAGGAACAACACCCCTTAAACCGGCGCCGGTTCCGGCGGGAAAATACATACTGTTGATTCCATCGGATTATGCCTGGGAGAACGAAGGCCCAATCGAAATCACAATTTCACCCGGGGAAAAGAGATATTTCCTATTAAAGCTCTTTAGTACACGTTCCAATCGTCCCGAGGAGGACCATGGTGGCGGAGGTGGCGGAGGTGGCGGAGGTGCCGGTGCCAGGTAAACGGCCCTGGCCTCCGCGGTCAAGGCCATTAATTGTCTGTTAAAACCCATTGATCATAGGAGGAAACCATGTCCCTTTCTATTGTAATTTTGACCAGTGATGCTCCCCATCGATTGTACATCCTCGACCGCCTTGCACGTCATGTACCCATCCGCTCCATCATAATCAGCATTCCCCCTGCCCCTCCGTTTGAAACAGATCACCCCTTTGAACAAAAGGAAGTGGAATACGAAAAAAAGACCTATTTTGAAGACAGACCCGTGGCATTTTCCGACATTGCCGAAACCCGACGCTTTGATTCCGTAAACCAACCGGACTGTTACCGATACCTGGATCAGATCGGGCCCGATCTGATTGTGGACGTGGGGACAGGAACCCTTAAACGGGATACCATCCGTCTGGCCCGAACCGCGTGCCTCAACATGCACGGCGGGGATCCTGAATTTTATCGGGGGCTTGATTGTCACCTGTGGCCCATCTATAATCATGATTTTGAAAAAATCGCAGTGGCCCTGCACTACCTTGAGCCGGAAATCGACCGGGGCGATCTGATCATGAAATCACAGATTCCCATTACTGCCGATCTAAGGATTCATATGATCCGGTCCCGGATCATGCAACACGCAGCCCAGATGCTGGCACTGGCCCTTGAGGGTTTCCTTCGGCATGGCTGGCTGCCCTCCTACCGCCAGCGAAGCGTGGGACGGTATTATTCCTTCATGCCCACCGTACTGAAGGAGGCCTGTGTCAATATTTTTGAAAAACACAAACAGCGTCTTCTGACAAGACCTGAAACGGCGAGGCGTTGAAATGGTTGAACTTTATAGAAACAGGCGGGTGGCTGTCGTGGATGCTTTCTCTTCCGGCAAATACCTCTCAGCCACCCTTTTGAAACGGGGACGTTCATGCGTTCACGTACAGAGCGACCCGAGCATTCCCCGGTTTCTGTTGGAAGACCTGCCCAAAGCGGAATTCGAGGCTTTCATGGTCCATGAAGGTGATCCGGCCCAAACGGTGAAGGACCTTCAATCCCTCAACGTGGGCTGCGTCATTGTGGGGTGCGAAACCGGAGTGGAACTGGCGGACACACTTCAAGACCTCATGGGGTTTTTAGGCAACGGCGCCGAAACAAGCTTGCTCCGTCGCGACAAACACCTCATGCAGCAGGCCCTGCGAAACAAAGGGGTCCCAGCCATGGCCTTTCACAAAACTGATGATCTTCAGGACCTGGAGCAGTGGGTCCTGGACTTGGGAAAGTTTCCCGTTGTTCTGAAACCCCTCAAAGGCGCAGGGACCCAAGGGGTATTTGTATGTCGTAATTCAGACGAAACAATCCGGGCCTTTACGGAAATCATGGGCGGACCGGATGTATTTGACAAACCCAACAGGGCGGTTCTGGCAGAGGAGTACCTGCCTGGCGTGGAATACGTGATCAACACCGTAAGCCTGAACTGTCACCATGTGGTTTCCGATGTGTGGGAATACCGAAAGGAGGATATTCCGGGGGCTGGGCCGGTTTATGATTATGTCCGACTGCTGCCTTACCCGGATAAAGGCCTAAAGAGCATTCTGGATTATGCATTTTCCGTTTTGGACGCGTTGGGCATTCGGATGGGGCCGGCCCATACCGAAATCAAAATGACGCCGGACGGCCCCCGGCTGATAGAGACGGGGGCACGTGTCATGGGGGGCTGTATCCCACCGGACCTCATATCCGAGTGCATCGGTCGGAACCAGGTGGATCTGACCATTGATGCGTATGTGTACCCGGAACGATTTTTAGAAACCACTCGTACTGTTTACCGTCTGAAAAAGCATCTGATACTCAAATGGATGATCTCTTACAGGGAGCGGAAGATCCGTTCCATTCCCGCTATGGACATCATCCACCGGCTGCCGTCCCATTATGCCACCCATTTCAGCGTCGTCCCTGGCGGTCTCGTGCCTCGCACCATCGACATGCTCACCAGTCCTGCCCATATCCTTCTGAGCCATTCGGATGACGAAACCATCATGGAAGACTATCATATCCTGCACAACCTGGAAGTGGAAGCAGCGGACTGCCTGTTCGATCCCCTGCTTCCGGGAGATCCCCGGGGTCAGACCCCTCCCGGCCTGGACTGGATGGAACAGGTTCCGGATGAGGCCTGGCATAGCCCCATGGAAAATGCCGCTGAAGATGCCGCCACCATTGCCGGATGCCTGAACCTTTCGGCTGGAAAGCGGGTCCTGGACTGTCCTTGCGGCGACGGCCGCATCGCCTTTCACCTGGCGAAATCGGGCATGTCCATCACGGGTGTGGACATCAACAAACATTTCATCAGGCAGGCTGAAAACCGTTTTAGGAAAGCCTCCCTTACCGGTGAATTTCTCAAAATAGACATGCGGTTTTTGCCCTTTAAGTCGGAATTCGACGCGGTGGTGGTATGGTTCAACAGCTTCGGCTATTACGGGGGCGTGGATGACATCGCCTGTATGGAGGGCATTGGCCGGGCTCTAAAACCAGGCGGCCGGTTGCTGGCGGAAGCACCCAATCGCCGCAAAGTACTTTCCCAACTTCAAGAGTACACGGGCAAAAATGCTTTTGCCTATCACTGGAACGAACAAACGAAAATTGTAGAAGGGTTCATGCAGGTGCGGCAAAACGGAAAGTCGGTCCGCACACCTTTTCATTTCAGAATGTACTCCCAGGGCGAGTATGCCGTGTTGTTGCGGTGCGCGGGACTGAAGGTGGAACGGGTTTGTGGAGAGAGAGGTACACCATTTGGTACGCACTCCCAGCGCATGATCATCATCGGGCGGAAGGACTGAGACCGGCCGTGTTCCGGACAGAATCCTCAGGACGGCCGCACGCATCGTTGCCCGATGCGGCGCCATCCAAAACGTCGAGTCCCTGGCCGGCAATGATTCCCCTGATGATTCCAATCGTCATGGCCAACGTGGATATCACTGCCGTCAACCTGGCCCTGGCACATATTGCCCGGGATCTTGACGTATCTCTTTCCGTCGTCCAATGGGTCGCAAACGGGTATATGATGACCGCGGGTACATTCTTGATCCTCGGTGGCCGTCTCGGCGACGCCTGGGGCAAAAGGCGGGTTCTAATCGGCGGCGTGTTGTTGTTCACCGCGGGATCCGCGGCCGCGGGCGCTTCAACGGTCGGCTGGGCACTGATCGCCAGTCGAATGTTTCAGGGGGTTGGATTCTTGATCATGCCCCTATCCCTCTCGCTGGTCCACGATATATTTCCCAAAAACAAGAAAACCCTGGCTATGGGCGTGACATCGGCCGTGATCGGACTGTCCATTTCCGCCGGCCCGACCGTGGGCGGCTTTATCATTCATACCCTCGACTGGCACTGGGTGTTCTGGATCAACCTGCCACTGGGATTGCTGACAGTAGTCACTGCCTATCTATTCCTGCCCGAAACTCCCGCCCGGCCCGCAATAAAATTCGATCTCGGGGGCCAGACACTGCTGGCATTAGGTCTGTTCGCCCTTATCGCAGGCCTGAATGCCGTAGCCGATCAGCAAGGGAGCCCTTTGAGTATGGTGGGTCTTTCAGGAGCCGGCCTGCTGTTTTTCATCCTGCTCATTTTTCATGAAAAAAGGGCATCTGAGCCCATGATGGACCCCGAGCTACTGACCAATCGCGCATTCGTTTGGGCGAGTACCGCCAGGCTGGCCATGCAATTCAGCTATATGGGATTTTTGTTTCTGATCTGTTTGTTCATGCAAAATATTGTTTTTTTATCCCCGGTTAGGTCGGGCATACTGCTACTGTGGATTACCCTGACCATGGCAGCGCTTAGCCCCCTTTCAGGAGCATTGATGGACAAGATCGGTGTGCGTATCCCCATGGTGACGGCATTCTTCATGGCTGCAGCGGGCTATGCGGGCATTTCAACAATCGGGATCTCCGCCCGGATGGAGATTCTCATCCCCTGTTTTCTGTCCATCGGCGTCGCCTATAGCGTGCTGATGCCGGGCTGCAACGAAGCCGCTCTTGGGGCCGTGCCCAAAGAAAAAACAGGGGTTGCCTCAGGCATGCTCTATACGCTTGTCTTTGCCGGGTCTGCCATTGCCATAGCCGCCAGTGGTCTGGTACTTCATCTGAGATCGAGCCATGCCCTGTCAATGCAACTGGCGCACCGGAGTATAGGGTTGACAGACCAACAACTGGGTTTGCTGACGCGCGCGGCCACGGGGCTGGAGCACGGCTTTGCCGATCCTTCCTTCAACTTCTGTAAGTCATTGCCCATCCTGGAAACTATTGCCCAACAGTCTTTTTTGACCGGATTCGCCACGTGTATGTATGGATTTGCACTTATCTGCACGGCGGGCGCTTGCGTGGCCTGGCTCATATCGGAACCACAAAAAAAGGTTCACCCGGCCAATGCCGGTACAGGTTCATGAAGGGAGTGAAAGCGGATTTTGATCATCTCACCTCGCCAGATCGGACTAAGCTATGAAACAGATTCGCGTCGTCATCGCAGATGATGAGCCCCTGGCTCGGGAAAACATGCGGGACCTGCTGGCGGCCCACCCGGAAGTGGTGGTCGTGGGAGAAGCCGGTACTGTCCATGAAGCAAGGGAAATCCTGACCGAAATGCGTCCGGATGCGGTATTTTTGGACATTCAGATGCCGGGGGGCACCGGTTTTGACGTGCTTTCGGGCCTGAAGCATCCCCTTCAGGTAGTCTTTGTCACGGCTTATGATGCCTTCGCCATCCGGGCCTTTCAGGTCAATGCCGTCGACTATCTGTTAAAACCCATTGATCGCACGCTGCTTGCCAGGGCCGTGGCCAGGCTCACCGCCGAAAATGCATCGGTTTCGGAGGTCAGGGATGATGGCGCCTCATCACCCCCTTTCAACCTGGATGATGATGTCCTGGTGCGTGAAAATGCGAAATATCTTTTGCTTCCGTTACATGCCATATGCGCCATTCGCGCATATGGGAACTATACGGAAGCCATTGACATTCAAAATCGGACCCACCTTTTTCGCAGGACCCTGAGCACCTGGTACAACCGTCTTCCCACCCCGCCCTTTGTACGACTTGATCGTTCACTGATCATTAACGGCGACAACCTGTCCGGCTGGCAACTCCATGGCCGCCGGGTGAAAATGATGTTTCAAAACGGCAATCTCACCTTCAATCTCGGCCGTGCCGCTTCCGAACGGTTCAGAAAATTCATTAAAGACGAGAGGCTCGCAACCAAAGAAAATCACCCGATTAGTCCACACGGCGACAAAACATGAACCTGCGATTGAAATTTACGATCCTCCTGGGATTTGTGATCGCCATTACCATTCTCCTTTCCGCGTCCGCGGTCTACTGGATTGCCAGGGAAAAACTGGAAAAAAGTGCAGCCGAACGTCTCCAGCAGACCGCCTGGCTGGTGAGCACGCATATTGAAGAACGGTTCGAAGCCCTTATAAGTGGTATTGAGGTGTGGGCCAAAACGCCCATGGTACGAAACGCCCTCCTGAATCCTGACAACCCTGAAATGATTGACCCGGTCAACCGAACCTTCGCCGACATCGTAAGAAGCGATCCTATTTTTCAAACCTTCAATC
>JAOZQV010000455.1 GCA_029932035.1 Deltaproteobacteria bacterium
GCAACGGGGTCGGCAACGAACAAAAAATCGATGGACTTACGGCAAAACAATACACCATCGGCACCGGCATCATGTTGGCCGGGGATGCTCCGATCATCGGCTCCGTATCCGACTCCCAGAGCGTAATTACCAATGAGTCCGCCACCCTATGGGCGGATAATGTAACCACCACCGGCGCCATAGAAAAAGTATGGGCCGTGATAACCCCGCCCGGATATGGCCCCGGCCTTTGCGAAACCCCGGAGGAATACCTGCCGACAACACAACTGAATCACATGGGCGGAACGCGTTATGAAGGAACCTGCAGCGACTTTTCCATTTCCGGAAACTACGGAGTCGCGATTTACGCCAGGGACGACGAAGGAAACATATCCATTGGAAAAGAAACAACCGTTTCATACACCGCTCTGACCGCCGTCCTAAGTACAACGGAAGCATCTTCCATAACCATGAACAGTGCGTCAAGCGGGGGAACCATTATTTCTGAAGGAAACGCTCCCGTGACCGCCAGGGGCGTTTGCTGGGGCACTTTCGAGAATCCCACCACCGACAACGATCATACCTCGGACGGCGACGGCACAGGCATCTTTACCAGCAATATGACCGGCTTGACTCCGGGGAAGACCTACCACGTAAGGGCCTACGCCATCAATGGCGAGGGGACAGGCTACGGCAACGACCAGAGTTTTAAAACGGACTTTGCGGGTCTCATATTCGTGAGCCGAATAGATCATTCGTGCGGCGGCAACAGCCCGTGCTACGCCTCCATTCAGGAAGCTGTGACTAACGCGGGTTCCAACTATGCGATCCGGGTCGCCCAGGGGACCTACCAGGAAACCGTGACCCTTGACGGTCCCGGGGACCTGACCCTCCAGGGGGGATGGGATCCAGCCTTCACAACACAAACGGAAAACACCACATTTATGAATCCCCCGGTCGTAAAACAGGGTTCCCTGACACTTGAAATGATTAACCTGTTCACCGGATTTATATATGTGGCTGGGGACGGTTTCTGCGGGGGCATGACCCCCTGCTTCCCCTTTATTCAAACTGCGGTGCATACAGCGGAATCGGGGGGGACGATTCACATCTCCCAGGGCACCTACCCCGAACAGATTGTTCTTGACGCACCCAAAGATCTCATTCTCCAAGGAGGATGGGATATGCATTTCACCAGTCAAACGTCCAACGCGTCCGGCATTACTTCCATCCGACCGCCCGTGGTACGACAAGGCTCCCTGAAGCTTAAGAATGTGAACATAAGACCGTAGGATAAGTAGTGAGATGGTGAAATCATGGGGGGAGACCATCCTGAAGTAAAACCGAAGTTTGTCCCATTACCATCAGCAGCGTGATCAAAACTGCGAGCAGCGACAAGGTTATCTTCAATATCCAACCGCAAATATCCGAAGCGGGTTTCAAACAGGCACTGCACCGACATAGAACGTCCGCAAAGAACAGAGGAAAGCAGGTGATGACGGCGATGCGTATCAACGGTTTAAACATTCGGCGAATATTCACACTGATTCTTTTGTGTTTTTCCACAAATGTGTTTGTCGCCGTCGCCCAAGTGTTTATTGAAAGGCCATGACCATGCTTAATGAACGAAAACGACCCAACTGGGCCGTCAGGCCCCTGGTCCCTGAACCGGTGTATACGGACCGGCGGGAATATCTGGATTACCTGTATGAGGCATCGCTAAACGCCATTCGGCGCAGAACCATGTCCACGGTCCTTTTGGGGCAGAGGCGCATGGGCAAGACCGAGATATTCAAGCGGGTGGTGAACCGGCTCTTTTTTGAACAGGATGATCCCGGCGATCTGGATCACAGTGTGGTCCCGGTCTACTATAGTTTTGGTGAAGCTGACGTGGATAGATGGGGGTTTGCACTTGAGTATACGGAGAACTTTCTGCGTTGGTACACTGCCTTCAGATTACAGGGAACCAATATCCTGGACCCGAAAGAAATTCCCCGAAACAGCCTTCCTGGATATATTCGGTCCAATCTCGAGCTGACTCCCGGGATCAGCAGTGCCGTGAAATTCCTGGAAACATTACAGAGAAAAGACGTGACGATACCGGAAAAAATCGCGCTACATCTTCCGCGCCAGGTCTCGGACAGAGATGAGACCACCATTGTCATGTTTCTGGATGAATTTCAGAATACCCGTCTCCCCCAGTATGATTTTGACATGGTGGGCTGGATGCAGGAGGCGGTGGAATCTCCCACCTGTCCACATTTTGTGACAGGGTCTGCCATGAGCATCCTGTCACGGGAGATACTGGGGCGGGGAGCGTTGTTCGGCCGGTTTCGGAGCAAACCCATTGAGCCGATGACCCATTACTGGAGCGCGGAACTGGCTTTGAGGGCAGCCCACTATTACGATGCAGAGGTTTCTGAAAAGATGGCCCCCATTATCGGTGAACGGTGCGGCGGCAACCCTTTTTATATAAATGCCGTTATCCAGCAAGCTAAGGAACAGGAAAAGAGAATAAACTCGGAAGAAAAGTTGAACGAGATATTAGCCGTTGATCTTTCCTCCGGTTTTATTTGGGGAGAACTTTCCGACCAGGTGAATCGCTGGATTGAGCGTATCAACACGTCCGGAATAACCAAATGCGTGCTTTATCTGTCCGCTTTAGAGGAGGGCGACAGACTTGATCTTGAACGGATTCAGAGAGAAATCGTGATACGGGAAGGAATCGACGTGCCTTTAGAGGAAATCCGGGAGGTTCTGATCAAGCTGTCGCGCGGCGATCTTTTGGAGTATATGGAGATAGGAGGCGGGTTCAGAAAGGTGAGTGATCCGATCCTTTTGGAATTCCTCAAGGTATGGGGCAGAATTGAGGTCGATGCTCAGGACTCCACACAGGTCCAAAACGAACTGGTTACCAC
>JAOZQV010000456.1 GCA_029932035.1 Deltaproteobacteria bacterium
CCGCCATAAGAGACCTGGAAGATCCTGATCGGGTCCTAATTGGGTCAACGCAAACCCCAAACGGCCTGGAGGCAAGGGATGTCTTAGTTGAGATATATTCCAACTGGATACGTAGAGAACGGATAATAACCTCAAATATCTGGAGCAGCGAGCTTTCCAAATTAGTTGCAAACGCCTTCTTAGCCCAGAGGATCTCTTCAATAAATTCCATCTCTGCCCTCTGTGAAAAGGCTGACGCAGACGTTGAGGAGGTCGCACGCGCCGTGGGTATGGACAGCCGTGTGGGAAACAAGTTTTTAAATGCCAGTGTCGGTTTTGGAGGTTCATGCTTCAAGAAAGATATCCTGAATCTCGTCTATCTCTGCCGATACTACGATCTCAAAGAAGTGGCCGATTACTGGGAGGGCGTAGTTAGAATAAATGATTACCAGAAAGAACGCTTCATTCTGAACATGCTTGACATTATGTTCAACACGTTGGCCAACAAGAGGATCTGCCTCTTCGGGTTTGCCTTTAAGGCTGACACAGGAGACACGAGAGAGAGTCCGGCTATTTTTGCCGCAGAGAGGCTGATCGAAGAAAAGGCGAGAGTGGTAATCACCGACCCAAAGGCCTTGAAAAATGCAATGAAAGACCTGCGAGGCATAGCCGGGGAGATATCCTATGTTGAAGATCCTTATGAGGCATCCGCGGGCTGCAGTGCGATTGCCGTCATGACTGAATGGGCGATATATAAGGATCTTGATTTTAAAAAGATATACCGGTCAATGGATAAACCTGCCTTCATTTTTGACGGTAGAAACATCCTCGATCATAAGCGGCTGTTTGAAATAGGGTTCAACGTATTTCCCATAGGCAAACCCGGGCTGACGCATTTTTGAGAAAGGGGAACAACCCAATGAAACACGATCAAAAACGGGTTCTAATTACCGGCGGCGCAGGGTTTTTAGGATCCCACCTCTGTGATCGTCTAACAGAAGATGGACATGATGTCTTATGCTTAGATAATTTTTTTACCGGCGCCAAGATGAATATCAATCATCTCATTGGCAGACCCAATTTTGAACTGATACGTCACGACCTTGTTCACCCCATATTTCTTGAAGTGGATGAGATATATAACCTGGCCTGTCCCGCATCACCCATACATTATCAATATAACCCGGTCAAAACCGTAAAGACCAGCGTCATGGGGGCTATCAATATGTTGGGCGTTGCCAAAAGGGTCAAGGCCAAGATCCTTCAAGCCTCTACCAGCGAAGTCTATGGAAACCCGACAGTACATCCCCAGAATGAAGATTACTGGGGCAATGTCAATACCATCGGTCCCAGGTCTTGCTATGATGAAGGAAAGCGTTGCGCCGAGACCCTCTTTTTTGATTATCACCGTCAGAACGGGGTAAATATCAGGGTGGTCAGGATCTTCAACACCTATGGGCCCAGGATGCACCCGAACGACGGTCGGGTAGTAAGCAACTTTATTGTCCAGGCCTTGACAAACCAGGACATAACGGTCTATGGGGATGGTTCCCAGACACGTTCTTTCTGTTATGTGGATGACTTGGTAGAAGGTCTGATCCGGATGATGAACGGCCCGGACGACTTCGTAGGCCCTGTAAACCTCGGAAACCCGACTGAATTTACCATCCTCGATCTGGCAGAGAAGACGATCAGATTGACCGGGAGCAAATCCAAAATTATTTTTAAGCCCCTTCCCCAGGATGACCCCTTACAGCGCCGACCGGATATCACCTTGGCCAAAGAAAAGCTTCAATGGGAGCCTAAGATAGATGTCGAAAAAGGCCTTAATAAGACCATTGGATATTTCAGGAGTATCCTGGAGAAAGAATAGCCACCCCGTATCCCCGCCAGATGATAAGTCCCACACTGAAAATGGTTCTTGCAGTTTCTGAGCGAATAGTTTTTTTATAATTTCATGGCCATTATATATTGAAACATCGAAGGGCTTCAGCTGATCTGATGAAAGAAATCCCCGTTGCGCAAAAAATTGATGATTAGCTTGGTTATGGTATCTTATTGATATCCCATGATGTTCAAGACATTGGACAATGTCAAGTATGTCACGTTTTCAAATGTCCGGTGTCCGGATTTGATGTGCTTCCCATGAGGTATCTTAACTCTCAATTCACCCTGGTGCGTGGTAATATCACTAATCTTACCTGGATTGCCCTGAGTAGCATCTACCTGCAATCAAAATATATTGCAGATTGTTAGTATGCAAAATAATTTTGGTGGGAAGTCGATTCAAGTATTATATAGGAAAGCCCGCATCAGGATTCTTGCCAGGATTCAAACACTATTGTTGCTTTTTAGCCAGCGCTTACAGTCAAAATCAGCAAAAGAATCCTGTCTCATCCGATTCCTTCCAGCCTCTCCCTGAGTTCAGGAGGAGCGGTAGTCTTTCTTTTGCGGAGTTGGCCATGAGGATCAATTCCACAATCTGTCGACTCTTTTCCCGCAGTTCACTCCCCAGGGTGTATTTATTGTAACGGCTGAAATTTCTGACGATCTTCTCAAAATAGACCGTGAGATCCATGGATTTCTTATAAATCGGCAGATGCTCGTACCGCGCCATCTCTAAATCGTCCTCGCAAAAAATAGCGCGAACGGGGGGATTAAATCCCCCTTTACCCCCTCGATTTAGATAATCAAATAACTCAAATTACCTAATCATCAATGGCCGCCTCGAACACACCACACGTAGTTGTTGCTGGCCTTGCCTGCATTGTCCACGTTGCCACTTCGAATGAACACGAACCACGCTTGATCGGCGTCGGCGGCGTGGGTAGTCGACGACCAGTAGTACTTCGGCTGCACACCAGTGAATGGATTGTTTTCTGACCACTTCGCTGTCCCCGCAGAATTG
>JAOZQV010000457.1:0-373 GCA_029932035.1 Deltaproteobacteria bacterium
ACAACAGGTTTTTCTTCCTGCTCAGGGGACTGTTGCTCAGCTTTGGAAAATTTCTTTTTAAACCATCCTAGCATTTTTTCACCATATTACTATACCAACACCAAGTGTTCATCAGCGCTTTGAAAGCCAGAATAATTGTCGAGTTTCCAGCCAGTTTCACTTTGCAGTAACCTCTTTTTCCAAAGCATATTCCAGTGCTTCCTGAATAGTATGGGGATAATGAAAGATAACCCCTTCGCGTACATCTTCGGGAATCTCCAGCACATCTTTTTCATTCATCACCGGTAAAATCAATTCCTTAATTCCCGCCCGCAGGGCACCCAACACCTTTTCTGCAATTCCACCCACCGGTAAGACATCACCACGCAGGGTA
>JAOZQV010000457.1:387-2873 GCA_029932035.1 Deltaproteobacteria bacterium
TCTCCGGTCATGGCCACATCCTGACGCACAGCCCTGCCCGTAATAACGGAGACCAGAGAATTGACCATGGCAACCCCGGCGGAAGGCCCATCCTTAGGAATAGCTCCTTCAGGCACATGCACATGGAGATCAATCTTGGCAAAAATTTCTTCATCAATATCCATCTCATCCGCATGAGAACGAATATAGGTAAGGGCCGCAGTTGCCGACTCCTTCATCACATCACCAAGCTTACCGGTCAAGGTCAAACCGCCCCTCCCCTTCATCATGGAGGTTTCTATAAACAAGATTTTACCGCCCACCGGGGTCCAGGCAAGTCCTGTGGCCAGACCAGGCCCCCAGGTTCTGGCCTTCATTTCCGGGAAAAACCGAATGGCCCCCAGGATGTCATGCAGATCTTTGGGCTCAACAACCCTTTTATCCGTGCGCCCCCTGGCAATTTCAGCGGCCACGCTCCGGCTGACCGCAGCAATCTCACGTTCCAGATTACGCACCCCAGCTTCTCGGGTATAAGAGTTAATCAAGGCCAGAAGAGTATCCTCAGTGATTTCCAGATCATCTTTACTCAGGGCATGGGCTTCAAGTTGTTTCTCAAGCAAATGCCGTTTGGCAATGGCCAGTTTTTCCTGCTCAGTATAGCCGGAAATATCCACAATTTCCATGCGATCCCTGAGTGGTCCCGGGATAGTATCCAGCACGTTGGCCGTGGCGATAAACATCACCTTGGAAAGATCAAACTCAATATCTAGATAATGATCGGTGAAAGTAGAATTCTGCTCCGGATCCAGCACCTCAAGCAAGGCAGAGGAGGGATCCCCCCGAAAGTCATTACCAAGCTTGTCAACCTCATCGAGCATAAACACCGGGTTATTGGAACCCGCTTTTTTCAGGCTCTGAATAATACGACCAGGCAAGGCCCCGATATAGGTTCTCCGGTGTCCACGGATTTCTGCCTCATCCCGCACTCCACCAAGAGCTATGCGGATAAATTTCCGGTTCATGGTTCTGGCAATGGATTGACCAAGAGAAGTTTTACCCACCCCCGGAGGGCCTGAAAAACAAAGGATCGGCCCATGCATATCTTCTTTTAATTTACGCACCGCCAGAAATTCAATTATGCGCTTTTTAATTTTATCCAGACCGTAATGATCCCGATCAAGATTATCCTCTGCCTGATCAAGATC
The DNA here is from genome assembly GCA_029932035.1 of Deltaproteobacteria bacterium. Lineage (GTDB taxonomy): Bacteria > Desulfobacterota > DSM-4660 > Desulfatiglandales > Desulfatiglandaceae > Desulfacyla. The sequence goes on from JAOZQV010000457.1 coordinate 1,572, forward strand.
AAGGGTATCTTTCGTTGATTCCAACCAGGGAAGATCCAGAATCCAGTCTATATAGTTCCTGGTTCCGGAATATTCAGGAGATGATGGCGAGATACGTTCCAAACGGGCCAGTTCCTTATCAATGACCTCACGCGCATCAACAGTGAGCTTCTTTTCAGCCACCCGTTCACGCAGTTCCTTAACTTCAACCTTATCCTCATCACCTTCGCCCAGTTCCTTGCGAATCGCTTTCAACTGCTGACGAAGAAAAAACTCCCGCTGCTTGGTATCCATATCTTTTTTAAAGGATGCCTGCAGCTCATTACTCATCTCCACGGTTTCAAGACGTTTGGTCAGCTCACGCGCCACCCGGTGCAGCAGTTCTTCCAGAGGTTCGATCTCCAGCACTTCCTGCTCGTCTTTTATTTTCAAGTTCAGTTGGGAGGTAACCAGAAAAGCAATATGAAAAGGATCAACCAGCGCATTGACAGTGGCCAGCATCTCTTTGGGCAGCTTGGTCAATTCTACAAGTTTCTCGAACTGATTACGGATGTTCAAAGTCAAGGCTTCGATCTTTTTATCCTCAACCAGTTCCATGGGCACTTCAAGCACCTTGGCCTTGAGATAAGGTTCCTGTTGAGTAAACTCAACAGTTTTTATTTTCCTGGTTCCACTGACCAGTACTTGATAATAACCCTCTTCAGCCTTGGTTAGTTTATGAATATACCCCACCACTCCAATCTCGAAGAGATCATCGGGAAAAACATCTTCATTGCCTTTTGTCTCCACCCGACTAGGCAACAACCCGACCATCCGATTGGACAACAGGGCATCATCAATCAATTTTTTAGAAGAGTCACTGCCTATCTGTAGCGGGAACCCCATGCCCGGATAAAAAACAAATCCATGCAACGGCAGAATCGGCAAAGTTTCCGGCACATCCAGGATCAAGGGATCGACAACTTGCTCCTGCGCATTTTTTTCAGTAGTCATTTATTCTGCACCTGTATCTGAACCCGTCCTTTTTTCCGGCGCTTGGGCAGTATTATCATTAATATTCCGTTTGTGTAGGACGAATCCGCACGATCTACATCAACCACGGCGGGAAGAGTTACCGTTCGTTCAAACCGGCCAAGCTCTATCTCTAACTGATGAACACAGGCAATAGAGCCCTGGGCGGGCAGTCCGCGAATTCCCTCAACCCGAATCTGGTGTTCTCCCACCACCACCTCAAAGCTTTCACGATCGACCCCGGACAAATCAAAATAGATATAGATTTCCGACTCGGCTTCATATATATCTGCCGGCGGCTTCCAGCAACCA
>JAOZQV010000458.1 GCA_029932035.1 Deltaproteobacteria bacterium
TTTTTGTGCAATGACCTCCAGCCTGTCCCCTGCCCTCTTGACCGTCAGGACAAAATCAAAGAGATCCCGCTGAAGGCAAAAGATGGGGTCTTCTCGGGGAAGGTATTCTCTGGCGCCTGAAATAAATTTCTGGGCCGTGGGCTGCAATACCACGTCGTGGAAGGCCTGAGCAGGATCATAGGGTTTCCCTGTGAGAAGGTGCTCAAGATAGTCCGCGCATGCCTCATCTTCAGGTGCCGGTCTCTCTGCCCGCTCTCCCATGGCCACCAGGGTCACCAGATCCGGTTTCCGTTTCTCTATATACCGGGAGATGGCCCTTGCCGTTACAAAACTTCCCAGGACAACCTCATCAGCCTTTTTAAAGGCAGCGGTTGCCCCGGTCACACCCGCTGTTGTGCGATGGATGACCGTCTTGTTTCTGAAATATGATCGCCCCTTTTGAATAATATGCATGGGCGAGTTCCCCAAGTCCGCCCCTTCAATCGGCGCCTCGTTTATCTCTCCCACTAATATAAACCCGGGATTCTCACGCTTGAGCACAACTGCCCTTTCAGGATCAGCCTCCATTATGACCCGACCTGCGCCAAAGTGAAAAAAGAGCGGCTCGCATGAAAAGGCCCTGAATACATCAATGATGACAACAAGCCCTTCAGCCTCTTCAGCGCCCTTTGCACAGCTTTTTCTCAACACCCTCATCTCTGCTGCTCCTCAATGTTCGCCATAACAATCCATCCTCCTCCTAAGAGCCTGTCGCCATCATAACATACAAGGGCCTGGCCTGGAGTGACTGCCCACTGAGGTCTGTCAAATATGAACCTTACTTCATTCGAAGACAGCACCTCTAATAGGCCTGGGACCGCCTTGTGTCGGTAACGGATCTGGGCCTGCATTTTAAAAACACCCTTTGGCAGGGGCCTTTCGGTCCAGTTAAAATTGCCCGCATTCACAGTGACAGAAAAAAGGTCTTCTCTCCTTCCCACCACTACCTGATTAACCTCAGGCCTGATCGCCTTGACATAATAGGGTCTTGAAGAGGCAATCCCTAATCCGTGTCTCTGGCCGATTGTGTACCCGTGAATCCCATGATGTTCGCCTAATATCTCACCCTCTTTATTGGTAATAGCCCCATTCTTCCTGATTGTAATTCCTCGCCTTTGTTCAACAAAGCGACGATAGTCCATCCCGGAGATAAAACAGACCTCCTGGCTTTCAGGATTAGAATGGCAGGGCAGGCCCATATCCCGGGCCCTGACCCTGACCTCATTCTTGGTCATCTCTCCTAAAGGGAAAACAGCCCTTGAAAGAGAGGTCTGGTCAAGGCGGTGCAAAAAATAGGATTGCTCCTTCTTTGAATCCCTGCCCCTCCAAAGACCCATCCCTTCCTCCCCCTTCCCGAGTCTGACATAATGACCCGTGGCGAGGCAGCGAATCTTATTTTCCAAAATATAGCGATGCAGGCGCTCAAATTTGATTAGCGGGTTGCAACTAACACAGGGATTAGGGGTCAGCCCTTTCAAATAAGCATCAATAAATGGATTAACCACGAGATTCTCAAAGTCATCCCTGAGGTCGATTATCTCTAAGGGGATGCCAAGGTGTTCTGTAATTCTCGCGACCCCCTCAATCCTATCATCTACCACAGAAGAGGGAGAGGGAAGCAGGAAATGGACACCGTAAACCTCCCATCCGGCCGTCTTCAACACTGCCGCGGCCAATGAACTGTCCACCCCGCCACTGAGGGCCACTGCTACTTCTGAGGGTTGGTCCATTAGTAAGATATTCTCCTGCAAATTTGATTCATCTCGCCCCAATTGCCCCGGTCAATTTTTTACCCCGTTGAATGTTTACCCCATTCAATTCCGCAGGACCATTTAACGTGAGGAGTATAGCGGACACTACTGGGATGAGAGAGAAATTTCGAGATATCAAACAGTTAAACAAAAACAAACGAGTTAATCAACAAAAATAGCGTTTTCTCCTATACTATTCAAAGTCCAGGGGTTGAGTGGTCTGGTTATTAACCATTGCATCAGACATATATCTGTAGGAAAAAACTGGGAAACCAGCTATATTAAGAGGTTAATGGAAAAAAAGGGCTATGCCACCCTTGACCCGTTACTACAAATTTTTGGAAATGGATATCCGGCACCGGAGGTTCCCATGGTCAAAAAAGAAAGCCTCTTTTTAACCCGTGAGGAGGCATTGGAGGCCATCTGCCGTGACTTTCGACAATACGACCCGCAAATCATTTTGTTCTTTCAAATCATTCGGCTGATTTCCGGGGGAAGTATCGTTGCAAAGAGGGAGGGGCAGAAGAACGGGGCATGGGTCAGTCTGCCGGGACGTCGAAATATGCGCTGGATGGACGGGCCGGAAATGGTTGAATATCTCTGTGAGACCCTTGAGTCCGAGGAATTGAGTATTCCTTTGCTAACATCCATTTGCGCCAGGGTTTTTCACACATTGACCTATGAAGATGTGGATTCCGCAACCGGCCGGGAAGGGATTCGCATTGAAACCGGGATGGAGGATTTTAGCTGTCGACAATGCGGTCACTGCTGCAGCGCTCTCGATTACCACAGAGAAGTAACGTCGGAAGATGTAGCCCGATGGCAGGAGCTGGGACGAAGCGACATCCTTCGGTGGGTGGGCGTTTTTGAGGGAGAAGGCAACAAAAAATCCTACAGGATCTGGACGACACCCGGCAGCACAGAGTTGGCGGAGAGTTGTCCCTTTCTGAAAAGAATATCATCGGAAAACCGTTCGGTTTGTCTGATCCAAGACGTAAAGCCCGGGATATGTCGCCAATATCCGTTGAGCAGAAAACATGCCGTCATGACCGGATGTCACGGCTTTAAAAAG
>JAOZQV010000100.1 GCA_029932035.1 Deltaproteobacteria bacterium
AGGTTTTATGCTTTTTCAGTATCCTATATATTGTATTTGATCAAAAGTATAGCACAATATATAGTGAGCGCCTGAACGAAAACCTTGTTCAGACACTATTTAGCGCTTAAAGAAAAGTTCCGTTTCATGGGAAATGCAGATTATCACCCCTGCAGCATTTTATCAAAAATATCATATGCCGCTCTCACGGCCTCGTTTTCCTTTTTCAATTCTATTGTGGCTCTCCCATCAAGATCAAACTTCTGTACGTCCAGGTCCTCCGGCACTACCCCCGCAAGCTCGAGCTTGTACTCGTCTAAGGCCTGACCTAAAGACTCGAACTGCCCATCTCTGAGTCTGTTAACTATAACCATTTTGCGGCCAACATTCAGAGACAATTTTTCTGTTAGCTCAACAATTCTATGTGCCGCCTGAAGTCCTCTCCGGGTAGGGTCGGATACGATAAGGAGTATATCCACATCACTTGTTGTCAGTCTGCTTATATGCTCCATCCCGGCCTCATTATCCATAACAACAACGTTGTAGTTATCAATCAACCTCTCCAAGGATTGAGTCAGGAGCGTGTTGGCTGCGCAGTAGCATCCTGCCCCTTCAGGTCTTCCCATGACGATCAAATCAAAGCCATCGGTTTCTATGACCGCCTCCTGCAATTTCATCTCCATGAAGATATCCTTTGTCATGCCCGCAGAAACCCCTGTCTTCATCTCCTCCCTGGCATCTCCTAAGGTTTGAGCGATTGGGAGCCCCAACACCTCATTAAGGTTGGCGTTGGCATCTGCATCAACAGCGAGAACCGGTGTCTTCCCTTTTTCCACAAGGTATTTGACCAACATACCGGCCATTGTCGTTTTTCCGGTGCCTCCTTTACCAGCGAGTGCAATTGAATATGTCATAATCTCCTCCTCATTTTTTATTTCAGAAATTCTAAGTATTTTAAACGACTATTCAAGGTTGCTGGATAAACTGGTCTTGGTGAAACGTTGATCCCGCATTCATAAAACCACAAGCGGGGAACCAAACAGAGCTTTTACCACGAAGAACACGAAAAATAAGTAGCTGAATGGTTTTATGGTCTCTTTGTTTTTTTCTTGGTGAACAAAGAACCTGATTAATTAAGATTTTCATTGATATTCTGCTCAGGATTTTATAAGGTATAGTGATTTTGTAAAACAACTTTAATACATTCTAACTCATTGCCATGACAATAAAAAATTATATATGGGACCAGATAAAAAACGATTTCAAATCAGGCATCCCTAAACCCGAATTCGATACATGGTTATCAGGGGTATCACTCAAAGAAATCGATCAGGATCACGCCATAATCGAGGTTCCAAATAAATTCGTTGCCCGCTGGCTGCAGGATAATTATATAGATCAAATTCAAACAGTTTTCAGAAAACACTTAAAGACCCTTCCTGAAATCCGTTTTACCTCTACCTCACCTTCGGACAAAAAAGACCTCCCAAAAAAGAACCCTCCCACGAGTCCGGGTACAAGTGTCTTTCAAGGACTCAATCCTTTGAGCACCTTTGGCAGTTTCGTTACAGCAAACAGCAACCGCCTTGCCTACTCTTCCGCCTTAGACGTGGCAGATGGACCCTCCAATAACTACAATCCTCTTTATATCTTCAGTGAATTTAGTCTCGGAAAGACCCATCTATTGAATGCGATAGGCAATCTCGTCATCAAAAACGATCCTTTCGCAAATGTTATGTACCTCTCCACTGAACGTTTTATCAGCCGTTTTTTATCCCCGGAGAACACAATTCCCGCTAATCATTTTTGGGAAAGTGGCGGCAACCCTGATTTTCTCTTAATCGACGATTTACATCTCATTGCCGAACACAAAAAACCACAGGAGGAATTTTTAGCCCTCTGTAGCTCCCTTCTTGAATCTGACAAACAGTTAGCAATAGCGGCCACTTATCCACCAAGTAAAATCCCGAACCTCCTCCCGCAGCTAAGGTCGCGTCTCGAGTGGGGCCTCATAGCAGAAATCAGCGCCCCCAGTCAAAAAACCAAGATGAAGATCATCAAAAAATCAGCCAAACAAACAGATCTGGTCCTATCTGATAACGTAGTTTTTTTCTTAGCAGGCGCCACAGACAATTTAAAGACCCTGATCAAATATCTTGTCAAGCTTCAAGCCTATGCCTCCTCTTATAAACGTCCAATAGACATATCCGTCGTTGACTCGATCATAAAGAAAAAAAGTAATCACGCCAGTGATATCGATCTACGTCACATTCAAAGAGTCACAGCAAAATATTTCAATATAGCCCTGAGGGATCTTTTGTCGAACAAAAAGGGAAAAACCTTCTCATATCCGAGGCAGATAGCCATCTATCTAAGCAAGAAGTTAACCTCCTATTCTTTAAAGGAAATCGGGAATGCATTTGGCAATAAGCATCATTCCACGGTTATTTATACGGTAAAACGTGTCGAAAAAGTGAAATCGCAAAACAAAGCTATCTTAAATGATATCAATACAATACAGATGGTCATAGCCCAGAAACAGAGTAATTAAAGTTAAATTGTTTAAATAATTTTTCAAAAATTGTTAAAAGGTTTTTCATTTCAAGCGATGACCCTATTTTTGTAAAAATGGTTTATCTTTTTTTTAGAATAAACGAAGAAGTTATTCTTTAATTTCAATTAAATAACTCGGTATCTGACAAATTGACAACCCTTATTGTTATGGTTATTTTTTATATTTAAAACATTAAATAATATTAAGATACTGGAGGAAACCATGGAAATAAAGATCGATAGAAGCGAACTCTTAAAATCGGTTTCAAGGGTTCAAAGCATTATTGAAAGAAAAAGCAGTATGCCTGTTCTTTCAACCATCCTTTTTGATGCCTCCGGATCAGATGTTCGGCTTTCAGCCACCGATCTCGAACTCGGTTTTCAAGAAACGATTTCTGCCAATGTTATCCAGGAAGGGAGTATCACTATTTCGGGTAGAAAACTGTTTGAAATATTAAAGGAAAGCAAATCAGAAACATTTCTGATAAAAATGAAAGAGAATAACTGGGTATTTATTTCAGATGAAGTAGCTCGGTTTGATCTTGCATGCATCGCTCCTGATGAATTCCCTGCCTTTATTGAACCTGAAGGTGTAGCAATGGTTGAGATAGATGCGGATACACTTACTGATATGATAAATAAAACCATCTACGCAGTAACCTTAGAAGAGGCGGGTTTCAACTTGTCCGGGGTTTTTACCGAAAGGGTTTCCAATGATGGAGATGATTTCCTGAGGATGATTGCCACGGACGGTCACAGGCTATCAATGATCGATAAGGCGATTACAAACGTTGGTCTGCTCGATTTGGGAAAAGGGGTGATGATTCCCAAGAAAGGTATGTCTGAACTGAACAGGCTTGCGTCAGAAGGGGGGACCGTTTCAATAGGATTTAAGCAGAAAGAGTGTGTTGCAAAGAAAGGGAATGCGGTACTTGTTATACGTCTCCTCGATGCAAAGTTTCCGGATTATCAGGCCGTTGTACCGAAGGAATGTGCTTTTCCTATATTATTAAAGAGATCGTTGCTGTTAGAGGCAATGAGAAAGATGCTTATTCTCAGTAATGAGCGGTATCGCGCTGTAAAAATAACGCTCGAAAAGGACCTGTTGGACCTAATTTCAACTAACCCTGATCTGGGCGAGGGGCAGGAGAAAATAGAAATAAAATATGCGGGTGAAAGAATCGAGGCAGGGTTTAACCCAAAATATTTTATTGATATACTCCAGTCTATGGAGAGTGACATGATCAGGATGGAGTTTACAGAGAGTACCAGGCCATGTGTCCTAAAAGGCGATGCAGATAAGGGATTTATAGGGTTAATTATGCCAATGAGGGTTTAAGGTAATGGAAGAAGAAAGGACTTACGAAGCATCAGATATTAAAGTCTTAGAGGGTTTATCGGCCGTAAGGAAAAGGCCGGCCATGTATATAGGAAATACCTCTTCAGGGGGTCTCCATCATCTGGTTTATGAGGTGGTAGACAATAGTATTGATGAGGCCTTAGCTGGATATTGTGACCGGATTGATATTAAGTTGCTAAATGATAACAGTGTTGCCATTCGCGACAACGGACGTGGGATTCCGGTAGACATGCATAAGAGCGCCAATATGCCTGCGCTTGAGGTTGTTATGACCAAGCTGCATGCTGGTGGCAAATTTGATAACAAATCATATAAGGTTTCGGGCGGGCTTCACGGTGTTGGGGTGTCGGTGGTAAATGCGCTCTCTGAATACTTAAAGGTGGAGGTCTATAGGGATGGAAAAGTCTATTTTCAAATGTACGAAAAGGGAGAAACAAAGAATAAGCTTGAGATAAGAGGGGAAACGGAAAGAACGGGGACCAGGATCGATTTTTTGCCCGATTCGACTATCTTTGAAACTTTAGTTTTCGATTTTGAGACTTTGGCCAAGAGGATGCGGGAACTTTCTTTCCTTACAAAGGGCCTGCGCATAAAGATAGCGGATGAGCGTAGCGGTAAGAAAAGGGATTTCCTTTACGAAGGCGGAATAAAATCTTTTGTCGAATACCTCAACAAAAATAAAGAGGTTCTTCATAAAAAACCTATTTACATTTCCGGGGAAAAGAGCGGTGTACTGATAGAGGCGGCCTTTCAATATAACAGCTCTTATAAAGAGAACCTGTTTACTTTTGCGAATAATATTAATACGCAAGAGGGGGGTACTCATTTAATAGGGTTTAAGTCGGCCCTAACGAGGAGTATCAACCAATATCTGCAGAATTCTCCCCAGGCAAAAAATTTCAAAGAAAAGCTGACAGGAGAAGATGTCAGGGAGGGTTTGACAGCAGTTATCAGTGTTAAGCTGCCTGAGCCCCAGTTTGAGGGTCAAACCAAGACCAAGTTGGGAAACAGTGAAGTTAAGGGATTGGTGGAAAATCTTGTGAATGAAGGATTAGGTACCTTTTTGGAAGAAAATCCACCTGTTATAAAGGCAATTCTGGCAAAGGTGATTGATGCAGCGAGGGCCCGGGAGGCTGCGAGAAAGGCCAAGGAGTTGGCGAGGAGAAAGGGGATTCTTTCGGATCATTCCCTGCCAGGGAAGTTGGCCGATTGCCAGGAAAGGGATCCGGTCAAGAGTGAAATCTTCATTGTCGAGGGTGATTCCGCAGGTGGTTCCGCAAAACAGGGCAGAGACCGGAAGAATCAGGCTATTCTGCCCCTTAAGGGAAAGATTCTAAATGTTGAAAAGGCCAGATTCGATAAAATGATATCGAGTGAAGAGATCCGGACAATGATTGCTGCCCTCGGAACAGGGATTGGAGAGAAGGACTATAATATCGATTCGATCAGATATCATAAAATAATCATCATGACCGATGCGGATGTGGATGGGGCCCACATCCGCACACTCCTCTTGACCTTTTTTTTCAGACAGATGCCGGATCTGATTGAGAAAGGATATCTATATGTGGCTCAACCCCCGCTTTACCGTGTGTTGAATAAGAAAAAGGAGCTTTTTATAAAGGATGAAGAAGGATTTAATGACTTTATTCTAACGCGTATTTCTGAAAACGAGGCTGTTCTTCTCGATGATGGAAGAGAAATTTCGGGAAACAGACTTATCATCATGCTCAATCGGCTTGTGAGGTTTTTTGAGCGTCTTGATAAATTATCGAGAAAGGGTTTCAGCTCCAAATTTATAGAGTTCTTAGTCTTAAATGGAGTGACAAATAAGCGCCAGTTTAAAGACAGGCCCTTTATGGAAAATCTCTTTGTTAAACTCGAAGAAGGCGGGTTTAGTGTGAGTGATATTAGTCTTGGAGAAGAAGACGGATATTACGAATTCTCGGTAACAGAAACTAAAAATGGAGGGCACAGGTTCGAGGTGGACTGGGAATTTCTCTCATCACCCGAATTGCGTCAGTTAATGGAGCTAAGTGATGGGTTTTGCGACTTGAAGAGGGGTAGTTTCAGGGTTGGAGAAGGAGAAAAAGAAGAAATTGAAGATCCGGAACAACTCCTTAATGAGTTTATGGAAAAGGCCAAAAAGGGTCTTGGAATTCAGAGATATAAAGGCCTCGGTGAAATGAATCCGGATCAGTTGTGGAATACAACCATGGACCCGGAAAAGAGAACCCTTGTTAAAGTCAGGGTAGAGGATGCGGTAGAAGCCGATAATATTTTCACTATCCTTATGGGTGACAAGGTAGAGCCAAGAAGAGAGTTTATTCAAAAGAATGCACTGGAAGTTACCGAACTGGACATTTAAGGGATTGGAGAGATAGAGAATAATGATTTCGGATTTAGAGTATGATTCTGTCAGTATAGAAGATGAGATGAAAAAATCTTATCTTGAATATTCCATGAGTGTCATAGTAGGGAGGGCCCTGCCCGACATTAGAGATGGCCTGAAACCGGTTCACAGGCGTGTGCTTTACGCCATGCACGATTTGAAAAATTACTATAACAGGGCTTTCAAAAAATCCGCGAGGGTTGTTGGTGATGTTATAGGTAAATATCATCCGCACGGCGATACTGCTGTATATGATACGATTGTCAGGATGGCGCAGGATTTTTCCCTTAGATACCCGCTAATAGATGGTCAGGGGAATTTTGGTTCTGTTGATGGCGATCCGCCAGCGGCGATGAGATATACTGAAGTAAGGATGACACGGGCTACTCAGGATTTTCTCGCGGACATCGAAAAAGAGACCGTTGATTTCGTGCCGACCTATGATGGATCTCTTTTAGAACCTGTGGTTTTACCAACCAGGATACCCAATCTATTGGTCAATGGTTCTGGTGGCATTGCGGTTGGGATGGCAACAAATATTCCACCTCATAATTTAGTTGAAATTTGTGAGGCGATTAAGAAGGTAATAGACAATCCCGAAATTGGATTAAAGGAGTTGATGGAGACCGTTCCGGGTCCGGACTTTCCCACAGCGGGATTCATTTTTGGTAAAAAGGGGATCTTAGAGGCATACGGCACAGGCCGGGGTATTATCAAGATGAGGGCAAGGGCCTTTGTTGAGACGTTTGGAAACGATAGGGAAAGGATTATAATTTCTGAAATCCCCTACCAGGTCAATAAGGGAAAATTGTTAGAAAAAATTGGCCAATACGTTAGGGATAAAAAGATAGAAGGTATCTCGGCAGTAAGGGATGAGTCTGACAGGGACGGGATGAGGATCGTGATAGAGGTCAAGCGTGACAGTATGGCGCTGGTTATTCTGAACAGGCTATATAAGTTTACCCAGTTAGAGACATCTTTTGGAATTATTCTTTTGGCAATTGTAAATGGACGTCCCCAGATTCTTGCGCTCAAAGAGTTTATGCGGCATTTTATCAACTATCGCCGGGAAATTATCATACGAAGGACCATTTACGAGCTCAAAAAGGCGGAAGCGCGCGCCCACGTTCTTGAGGGGCTGAAAAAGGCCTTAGAATTCCTTGATGATGTTATAGAGCTGATTAGGTCTTCATCTGATGGTAGAGAGGCAAAGGCACGACTTATTTCGGAGTTTGAATTCTCCGAGATTCAAGCCCAGGCTATCTTAGATATGAGATTACAGAGATTGACCGGATTGGAGCGAGAAAAGATAGATGCGGAATACCAGGATTTAATAAAGGATATAGCGCGGTTCAATACGATATTAGAAAGTCCGGCCATGGTGTTTCAGATTATAAAGGATGAAATAGAGGAGATTAAGGAACTATATGGGGATGAGAGGAGGACAGAGATCCTTGAGGATGTGGATGACATTGATATGGATGACCTGATCACTGAGGAGGATATGGTTGTAACAATAAGCCATGAGGGCTATATCAAGAGAAATCCGATCAGTCTTTACAGGGCACAGCGCCGGGGGGGAAAGGGGATGACCGGCGTCAAGCCGAAGGCAGAAGATTTTGTCGAACACCTGTTTGTAGCCTCTTCACATGACTATTTCCTCTTTTTTAGTAATAAGGGACGCGTTTATTGGAAGAAAGTCCATCAGATTCCGGAGGCAGGCCGGGTGTCCAAGGGAAAAGCGATTGTGAACCTCCTGGATCTCAAGAAGGGGGAGAAGGTAGCAACTATTCTCCCGGTGAGGGACTATGAGGAGGGGAAATATGTGGTCATGGCCACGAAAGAGGGATTGGTCAAGAAAACAGAGCTTGCGGCATACAGTCATCCAAGATCCATAGGCACGATTGGAGTTAAAATCCGGGAAGGGGATGAGCTCATAGCGGTGCGTGTGTCAAGCGGGGACCAGGACATTTTTCTCACCACGAGGGAGGGTAAGTCGATCCGTTTCAAAGAGTCGGAATTGAGGGGTATGGGCAGGGTGGCTACGGGTAATATCGGGATTAGAATGGCGCCTGATAACGCGGTCGTTGGAATGGAGACAATCAGTGAAGGCGCCACGATCCTGACCGTGACGGAAAATGGGTACGGAAAGAGGACCAAGACGGATGAATACCCGCGCCAAGCGAGAGGGGGGCAGGGTGTGTTCACCATCAAGACCAGTGAAAGAAACGGCCTAGTAGTATATTCCTATCAGGTGAATGATCAGGATCAGTTGATGATAATTACCGGACATGGAAAGATTATAAGAATAAGGGCGGCTGACATTTCTGTCATAGGGAGGAATACCCAGGGGGTTAAGTTGATTAACCTTGGAGAAGGAGAGAAGGTGGTAGGGGTCGCCAAGTTAATGGAAGATGAGTGAGGACGTTAGGGTAAATTGGGAGAAAGATATGGCCACGATCCAGCCCAAGGGTGAAAAGGTGCGGCAGGCAGTGAAGTGGATTTCTGAAGGGCGTCTGGAAGATGAGGGGAGAAGTATTGCCCTGCTTATTCAGGAGGCCGCCGGCCAATTCAATCTATCTCCAAAGGACGAGGAGTTCCTCAGGTCTTTTTATGAAAATGATTAAGAAATTGAATTAATTACCCCCTCTTCTTTCCGGTGGGTGAGTATAGTTCGTGCGAGTCGGAAGTACAGCCACGAAACGAGGGTGAAAAGAACCATCCCTGCCAGGATGGGGACCCAGGAACCTGCCCGGTAAAGATGGGTGAGACCTACCCAGACGGAGATAAGGGACAAAAAGGCGATAACGGCAGCTATAAGGCCGCTAAGGATGATAAAGCACCAGGCAAAAACAGTTTTGAACTGTAATCGGTCTTCTTGAATCATTTTTTCATTTCATCGAGGCGTTTAGAGAGGAAATCGACCTGATGTTTGAGATTACGATCAGTCTTCATCTTGTGGTCGACAAGTTCTACTGAATAGAGCACGGTGGAGTGGCTCCGGTTTATGGTCTTCCCGATCCCCGCCAACGTCTCATCCGAATGATGGCGACAGAGATAGGTATAAATATTGCGGGGAGAGGTATAGACCTTTTTTCTCGACTTGGAGCACACTTTCTCCCGGTCAACATGGTAATAACCGCATACAAGCTTGATGATCTCTTCAGTGGTGATGGAACATTCCCCCGAGACTAAGGCGCTTACAACCTCTTTAGCCAAGTCCATGTCGATCCGCGCCCCCATAAGCTCTGACCTTGCCTTGAGACACTTGAGGGCGCTTTCCATCTGCCGGATGTCTCGTTTAAGGCGCTCTGCGAGATAATGAATGACCTCTTCCGGGAGCCCCACATTATAAACAGACGCCTTTTTGGCAAGGATCTGGACCCTGGTGTCATAATCGGGATCAGCAATGGCAGTGACGAGACCAGAGGTGAGACGCGAACACAACTCCTTAGACATCCGGGGGATGTCCTTGGGTGGAAGGGCGCTGGTGAATATGATCTTTTTGTTGTCACCGGTCAAGGCATCCAAGGTATATCCCAACTCGGCCTGGATTTTCTCCTTGCCCCCTAAAAAATGGACCTCCTCCAATAGAAGCACATCGCAGCGACGGCGATACCTCTTTTTGAAATCTTCAATGCGGTTGGTCCTGAGGGATGAGATCATTTCATTGGTGAAGTCCTCGGCAGTCATATAAAAGATTCGAGTGGAGGGGTTCTTCTCCAATATCCTGTGGCCTATGGCCTGGGAGAGATGGGTCTTACCCAGACCGGTGTTGGCTAACATCAGGAGAGAATGATAATTACATGGATCCCCCGAGGCCATGCTCTTTGAGGCAGAATAGGCAAACTCATTGGACTGGCCCACGATAAAGCGGTCAAAGGTGAACTGGCTCTTAAGCCAGAGATTCCTGGGGCCCTGTCTTTTAGGGAGGGAGGGAAGAGTTAACTGGTCAGGGTCAGGGGGTAAAGCGGAGAGGGCGGGTTTTCTTTTTTGGCGCTCTACCTTAAACAGGAGTTCCACATGACCCAGACCCGCCTCCTTGAATTTGTCCCGGATAAGGCCAAGGTAGTTTTCCTGGACCCAGTTTTTAGAAAACCTGTTGGGGCAACTGAGGACAATCGTGTCCTTGCTCTCTAAGCATGAGATTGGGTCTATCCAGAGAGAGTAGCTGTTTTTTGGCAGGATAGGTCTTATCTGGTTCTTGATTTCGTCCCAGAGGGGGATCATTACGTACTCCTGACGGTAGGGAAAAGGGTAAAAGGCGCAAAAGTCGAAACAGTATGCGGAGTTCTTACACGAAAGTTGAAAGGCCTGTCAAAGGCCGTTGAGGGGAATGAACACTTACATGCAATCTATTTTTCGACAAAGGCTAACCTGTTCCGCTTACAGGTAAAATGGGGGTCATGGTTCTAAGGGGTCGATAAAAGGGCGGATTTTGCATATATAAAATCAGATGTAAATTCATGCGTTTAAGCCGATTCAGCTTTTTGTGGATAAATTATTCCACAATTACAAACTCCTAAAAGCTATCTTTTTCTCCCTTTTTTGGCTATTT
>JAOZQV010000101.1 GCA_029932035.1 Deltaproteobacteria bacterium
CTCCGGCTAAAAAAATAATAAAAACCCTGAAAAGTGTATGTAACGCTCATTATTTCGCTCCGTAAACTTTTGTATATCTCAAACCGCATATCTTGTCAACCAAAAAATTGCCCTAAGAAAGTATCTGAACCTCAATCATATCTCCCGCCTCAATGCTATCCACATCTTCCGGCACTTTTATAAGCGCCTCGGCGCGAGCCTGAGACTGGATTCGGCTTTTCATTTTGAGAGGCACTCCCCACCACTCCCCTCCCCTTCTCTCCAAAACAGCCTGATAAAACTGGGTCCAGGTGGGATCACCCCCTACCCTCGATGCCAAACGCACCTTTTTAATCCCAAAGGGGACTGGCGACCTCCCTGCAATCTGAAGGAGACCGGGTAACGCTAACTGGAGAAAGGCCATCTCATTGGAAGGGGGACCGCCAGGAAGACAGAAAACCGGCCTCCCATCAAGCATTCCCATGGCCATCGCCTTACCCGGGCCTATACGGACCCTGTGGAAAATCAACTCCCACCCCATTTCATCCAATACCCTGACAGTCAGGTCACGTTCGCTCTTCCACGCCCCCCCGCTGGTCACAAGGGCGTCGACATCCGAAAGCATTGAGGTAAAGGTCCGGCGAATCTCCTTTGAATTGTCCTTTACCACTACGCTCTTTACCGGCATCCCGAAATGTCGCAACCAGGAATTAAGGGTCACGAGGTTACTGGCATAAACCTGGCCTGATTTGATGGCGTGGCCCGGAGCCACCACTTCGTCGCCGGTAGCAACGATAGCAACACGCGGCTTTGGAAACACAGGAATCCGGTGCGCCCCACCGGCGGCCAGAAGGCCTGTCAGCGCAGGGGTGAGCGTCTCTCCCTTGGACACAACAAGCTTCCCTGTTTCCACGTCGGCGCCACGGGAGAGCACATTACGTCCAGGCTCGGCATTTTTAAAACAGAGCACCTGGTTTGCTTGCTCCCGGGTAAATTCAACCGCGATAACCGCATCTGCCCCTTGAGGAAGGAGGGCCCCGGTCATAACCTTTATCGCTAATCCCGGTTCAACAGAGCCTGCAATATTATCACCAGCAGCAGACATTCCGGTCACCCTCAGCTTAACAGGGTGGGCCTTAGAAGCCCCTTCTATGTCCTTTGAGACCACTGCGTAGCCATCCTTAAGTGATGAGGTCGCAGATGGGCAATCAGCGGACGCAAAGAGATCCTCTGCCGCAATTAGATCGCAGACCTCATCCACCGGCAAATCCACCGGCGAAATCCTTCTCAAGGCACCAAGGACCATGGAAAGAGCTTCTTCAAACCCGATGTCATATACTTTCATAATCATAATCCTAACGGAATCATAATCTTAATCTTAATCATAATCACATCGCAGACTTAAGGTTTTCTGCCTCACAACACCTCTTCCAGGTCCACAAACTGATCTTCCATCTGGTAAAGAACCTGATCCAGTTCATTGAGACGTCTCGCTAAGAGATATTCCCTCGCAATCTCCTTTAGCTCCATTATTTTTTCTGCGTAAGGCCCAAGTTTATCTCTCACATTAGAAGGTGTCCCCGGATTATCTGTGATCGTCTCCAAATAATCGGCCATTTCATAAAAAGAGATTTCTCTTTCCACGAGATCCTTATGGGACATTCGCCTCAACAACTCCGCGATGTTAGGGAAACGCTTCTCAAAACGTTTTTCATAAAAAGGGATAACCCGTATATCAACCTGCATATACTTGCTCATTTTAAATACCTCCCTTCCGAAATTAGACCCGGCTCACCCTCCCTTTAAGGTCTGAACCAGACCCCCAAGAGCCACATCATGGTAAGATCTCATCAGTTGGCGAATCTCTTCATCTCTGAGAATCGATTCCAACAACTGGGTCTCAAACTGGTTAGCGAAGGGCTCACCCTAAGGTGGCCGCCTGCCTGAAATGATTTTGGTGACTATCATATGAACAAATACTGGATGTTCGGAGAAAATTCAAGTCAATAGATCGACATTGTTGGAATCTCTCTCTTACAGGCCGATAAGATATTCGACTATCTTCTCTTGGTTCTGGCCTGTGAAGGGACATATTATGATTTCATTTGACACGCTGCAAAGCCCCTGTCTATATTAAGTGCAAAATCCATCTAACAACGGCTCCAAATGGCACTCTAAGAGAGGGCCGGCCCAAATGGGAGGGGCGGTAGCGATTGGCAGAACTCAACTTCAACAGCCCCCATGGAAAGGAAAGGTGAACAACAATGTATTTCAATGAAGAGCATAATGCCTTAAGGGATATGGTCAGGAAGTTTGTGGACAAGGAGATCAACCCGAAGGTCGATGAATGGGAGGAGGATACCGTTCCGCTTCACGAGTTATTCAAAAAAATGGGAGATCTTGGTCTTCTGGGCATCACATACGATCAAAAATACGGGGGACAAGGACTCGACTACTGGTTTGATCTGGTATTCTTGGAAGAGCTTGGGCACATCAAGGCAGATGGAGTACCTATGGCCATCGGGGTTCACACTCATATGGCCACCCCTGCCATCCATGAGTACGGCAGCGAGTATCTCAAGGAAACCTATTTAAAGCCGTCCATAGCAGGCGACATAGTTTCGGCCATCGGTGTGACCGAACCGGAGGCCGGATCCGACGTAGCCGGTCTGAAAACCAAGGCGGTCAAGGATGGAGATTCATATATCATCAATGGGTCAAAGCTCTTTATTACCAACGGCTGTCAAGCCGATTTCGTGACTCTGTTAGCCAGGACAGATGATAAACCCGGCTTCCACTCCTTTGGTCTTTTTGTTGTTCCCACCAACCTGCCCGGATTTGTCATCAGCAAGAAGCTGGATAAGCTTGGCATGAGATCCAGCGACACTGCCGAGCTTTTTTTTGACGACCTGAGGGTGCCTGCTGAAAACCTCATCGGCGAACCGGGTGAAGGCTTTATTATTCAGATGAAACAGTTCCAGCATGAGCGCTTTTATGCCCTGCCCGGAACGTATATTAAAGCCAGGGACACCATAAACATGACCATTGATTATATCAGACAGCGAATGGTCTTTGGCAAACCCTTGATCAAGAACCAGGTCTTGAGGCACAGGCTTGTTGACTGGATCACCGAAATTGAGTGTCTGAAACATCTAACCCATCACATCGTCAGAATGAAGATAGAGGGGCTCGATGCCACCCGGGAGATATCCATGGGGAAGCTAATAGCCGGTCAACTGAGTTTTAAGGTTAGTAACGGTTGTCTCCAAATGTTCGGCGGGATGGGCTATATGAATGAATCCTTGATTTCAAGGTACTTCAGAGATTCACGCCTTCTCTCCATCGGTGGTGGCGCCGACGAAATCATGAAGGAGGTCATCGCCAGGTTCGAGGGAATTTGAGGAATTATTCTCTTGACAAGCGCTACCGGTTTTTTTAGGTTTAATTGAACTCTGCCGCTAAGGCACCACTACCTTTAGAATTATGGGGATACCTGCTTACGATTCAGCCTCTCTTCTCAAGCGGATCGTGGAATATTACTGCTCCCTGCTGCTGCTTCGGAAAGTCTCCATTCAAGGTATCCCACAATTTGAGCCTTTCTTTTTGACTTACAACGCTCTCATGGAGACCCATCATAACAGTTTCTTGTCGCTGGGTTTCCTTCAAGTCAGGACATTTTAATTAATGTAAGGAGGTGATGAAAAGAAACCCCGGACTGTCCGCCTTTCAACTCAACTGACAAAGGAAGGTTCGCCTAACGGGCCTGCCCCCAAAAGGAGGAAGAGTCATGAAACAGAGAGCATTTTTTGTTTTGGCATTTACCCTATCCCTAATTTTACTTTTCATTGGTCCCCTTTCAGCAAAAGAGATAAAAACACTTTCGCAGTTCCCCATGAGCGGGCCTGTCGGTTCCCTGCCTGAATTCGGATGGGGATTCATTGACGGCATGAACTGGGTGAATAACGAGGGAGGTGGCGTAAACGGTAAAAAAATCAAGTGGTTCTTAGAGGATATGCGTTATAGCCCAAAAGTAGAGATTGCCAATTTTAATAAGTATTGTGCTGAACACAGTCCGGACGAATTCCTCATTGCCACCGGATACATTACCGGAGGTCTCAAGCCCTTGATTGACAAGGTGAATAAGGAGCAAAAGATCCCATGGCTGGACGGCTCTTATTCGGCGGAGATCTTTGGGCCTGATGGAGGCCCGATAAAATACCCCTATTACTATTCCTTAGGTGCCACATATGGCGATCAACTGAAGATTTTATTGAAGTGGATCAAAGAGAATTACAAGGGCAAAGGAGACCCAAAGGTAGGTCTTGTCTACAGCCCAACCGCCTGGGGCAGGGACGGCCTGGCAGAGGCAAGGGCTTATGCCAAGAAGAAAGGCATCAACATAGTCGCTGAGATCGAGTATCCGTACAGCGCCACATCTGCCACCGATGAATGCATGCAGCTCCGTAAGGCAAAGGCCCAGTATGTGATCTATCATGGCTACTCAGGGGCTTCAGGTTGCACCGCCATCTTTTTTAAGACCGCCAAAAAAATCCTGAAGCGTGCTCAGCTTATGGGAACCCACTATACCACCGGGAGAATGCCGATCCTGGTGGCTCAGGATGCCTACGATGGCTACGTTGGAGTAGCTACCCGCCCGTTCTGCGATGCCGTGCCCAGGGCAAAGACCCCGATGGACAACAAGATGGTAAAGATGGCCCATGATTTTGCCAAGAAATATAGGCCTGAAGAATATAAAAAAGGGCTGAGGGGTGGTGGAATCAAGGATATGTTCCTCTACATGGACGGCATGACCTATGCGTTTCTGCTCCAAAAGGCCCTGATAGAGGCTGATAATGCTGGCGATCTCAGTCGGGAAGGGGTCAAGAAGGCCCTTGATAATTTGGTCTGGGACTTCAACGGGATGTTCGGAGGAAAAACCTTCTCTTACAAATCCCATACCATCCCCATGCTGCAGATCTTCAAGGCACAGGTCAAACTTGTCGATTATAAGGGGAAGAAGGTTCCCATGGGGGCCGTCGTCCCCATCACTGATTGGATCAACGTCGATGAGGTGAAGTGGTAGGCAATAGGATAAAGCCAGGGCGGGGGGAACCCCCCCCTGCCCGTCGGCCCTTCAGGTCGGGTAGCTGACTGAGGCGCCCGACACCGTGTGGACGGAAACGAGACCTTTGAAGTTAAACATTTTTCAAAGGTCTCGAAACATCACATCTCCCCGGAGGTCAACATGGTTGATTTTATTCAGGCCTTAGGTTCCGGAATATTAGTCGGTTTGGTTTACGCCCTGTTGGGTCTCTCCATTGTCATTATCTACAGGGCCTCCGAGGCATTCAACTTTGCCATTGGCGAATTTCTCGTCATCGGCTCTTTTCTGTTCTATATTTTTTTCTTCGATCTTGGCCTTCCCTTGTTGATTGCCCTTCCCTTGGGATTAGTTGCCGCCGGCCTGGTGGGCGCTCTGGTGGAACGGCTCACCATCAAACCCCTCTTAGGAAGATCGCCGCTCTCAATGACCATCATAACATTAGGCCTGGGGTTTTTTCTGAGGGCATGTGTTCAACTCATATTCGGCTCACACAGCTATTCTTTCTTTCTTGAGCTCCCAGATATAACTCAGGAATACGGTGATCTCCTCTTCCTCTCTGATCCCATCTGGGCAGGAATGCTTTCCTTATGCACATTTGGTTTAATCATTTTCCTGCTGTTTCGCACACGTTGGGGTCTTGCCATCCGGGCCACATCCGAAAACCAGGCCAAGGCCATGGCCTTTGGCATAGACGCCCGGTTTATCCTGCTGATTGTGTGGGCCATCAGTGCAGCCTGTATCGCCATTGCCGGGATTATGATCTCCAACTTCGGCGCCCTCTCCTCAATGTCGGCAATTGTGGGTCTGAGGGCCATCCCTGTGGTGCTCATCGGAGGGATGGACAGCATCGGAGGCGCACTAATCGGGGGAATAATTGTGGGTGTCTGCGAGTCCTTAGCGGGCGCCTATATTGAGCCCCTGGGTCTGATCGGTTTCAAAGATGTGGCCCCCTACCTGCTCCTACTGATCGTGCTTCTAATCCGGCCTTACGGACTCTTTGGAGAAGTCCGGATCGAGAGGGTTTAAGTTATGCTCAGCATAGAAAACCTTCGCGTTGTCTATCATGATGTTATCTCTGTCTTGAACGGTATCTCCGTCACAGTGAACGACGGAGAGATCCTGATCATCATTGGGGCCAACGGCGCGGGAAAGACGACCCTTCTCCGCTCCGTAGCCGGTATGATAGACTTTTACGACGGGGATATCATTGATGGTGATATCAAGATGAACGATGAATCCATCAAGGGCTTAGATGCCACCGACATCATGAAGCAATTCGGGCTCACCTATGTGATAGAGGACCGGCCTGTCTTCTGGTACCTCACCATAGAGGAGAACTTAGGGGCCGCCTCATTCTCCAGGTGGGACAAAAAGGTAAAGACCGATATGGAGGATGTCTACGGGCTATTTCCGGTTCTCGGGAAACTGAAACACCGAAAGGCGGGATATGCCTCGGGCGGCGAACAGCAGATGCTGGCTATCGGTATGGCCCTTATGACAAAACCGCGGATGTTGCTCCTTGACGAGCCTTCCCTTGGGTTGGCCCCCATCATTACCGAGGAGCTATTCAGTATCATCAGCCAGCTCAACCAGACGGGAATCACCATTATATTGGTGGAACAGAATGCCCATGCCGCCCTTGACATCGGTACCCGGGGTTATGTCATGGAAACCGGGCGTATCGTCCTTGACGGAAATGCCCGGGAACTCCTTGAAAACGAGGATGTACGCGAGTTCTATTTAGGGTCCGGGAAGAAGGAACGGAAGAGCTACAGGGACGCTAAGAGGTACAAAAGACGAAAGCGATGGCTCTAATGGGAACGAACAGAAACGATCTGTTAAGGATAGAAGGGTTAAATCTGGCCTTCGGGGGGGTGCAGGTTCTGACGGAAATAAGTCTCTCCGTTAAAAAGGGGGATATTTTCTCCATAATAGGACCCAATGGCGCGGGAAAGACCAGCCTGCTTAACTGCATTAATATGCATTACCGGCCCCAGGGTGGCGGCATTGTGTTTGATGGAAAGGAACTTAACAGACTCAAGCCACACACCGTAGCCTGCTTAGGAGTGGCCAGGACATTTCAGAAGGTGGAACTGTTTCAGGGCATGACCGTTCTCGACAACATCAAATTAGGCAGACACTTTTTGATGAAGTTCTCTCTTATGGGGAGCTTTTTTCGTCTTCCCAACATCGCTCGAGATGAACTAAAGCATCGAGAGGAGATCGAGGAAGAAATCATCGATTTTATGGGTCTCTCAAGCTTTCGTTATTCGCCGGTAGGAATCCTTCCATTCGGGGTCCGCAAGCGGGTTGATATGGCCCGGGCCTTAGCCATGAAACCGAAACTTCTACTGTTGGACGAGATCATGTCCGGGATGGCCATCGAGGAGAAGGAAGACATCGCCAGCTATATCTTAGACGTGCACCGGGATTTAGGCGTTACTATCGTCTGGATCGAGCACGATCTGGCCGCTGTCATGGATCTGTCGGACCGTGTCTGTGTCCTCAATTTCGGGACCAAGATTGCCGAAGGCACTCCCGACGAAGTCCAGGAAGATCCTAAGGTTATTGAAGCATATCTTGGCAGGCAGAAAAAGAGGTAAGGGAAATCATGCTTGAGGACACGCTACTCGGTCTTATCATAAAGAATGCGGATGAGATGCCTAACGAGGTAGCCATACGGGAGAAAAGATATGGCGTATGGAGTCCCATGACATGGCGCCAGTTCAGGGATAACATCCAGAGGTTTGCCTTAGGCGTGATGTCCCTTGGTTTCGAGACCGGAGATAATCTGGCAATTATAGGGGATAATAAACCCGAGTGGATTATTGCCGAGTTTGGATGCATGGCCGCCGGAGGACTCCCCACCGGCACATATCCTGACAGCATGGCCGAGGAAGTAGAATACCTGGTCTCTTATTCGGACGCAAAATTTCTCGTGGTGCGGGATCAGGAGCAGGTGGATAAGATCCTCGCTATCTGGGAAAGAATCAGAAATCAGGTAGAGAGAGTAATCGTGTGGGACTCAAGGGGTATGAGCCACTACTACGAAGAATATTCCTTCCTGGAGCGTTTTGGGAAGGTTCTTGATTTAGGAGCAGAAGAGGAAAAGGGCCAAAAGGACTATCTCCTGAAACTGGTCGAAAGGCTGGACCCTACTAAGCCTGCCATGATGCTCACCACTTCAGGTACCACGGCCAAACCAAAGCTTTCCCTCCTCAGCCATGAGAATTTCATTGAGGCCTCCAAGAACTACGGAGAAGTAGTGGAAATGAGAAGGGGTGACGAACTTCTCTCCGCTGCCCCTCTGGCGTGGATTGGGGAGCAGTTATATAATGTGGCTCGATTTCTCATGGTGGGGGCCCACTACAATTTCCCGGAAGAGACCGAGACCCTGCGAAAGGACCTGTTGGAACTCCAGCCTTACTATTTTGGCGGGACCCCCATTGTATGGGAGTTCATCATTTCCACCATACAGGCTGCCATGGACAACGCTGATGTTGTCAAGCGTTATTTCTATAACAAGGCTATCGGGACCGCCCTCAAATGCACGGATGCCGAATTGGCAGGTCAAGATCCGGGGAAATGGAACAAATTCCTGCACCGCACTCTCACCTTCTTTGTCCTGAGACCTCTCAAGAACAAGGTGGGCCTCGGGCGGGTCAGGATGGCAGTGACAGGAGGGGGGGCCATCTCCCCGGAGGTCTTCAAGTATTTCAAGGCCCTGGGACTTGATCTCCGTCAGGTGTTCGGCCAGTCTGAGTGCTCGGGGATCGCCACCACCCACAAGGCGGACGATGTGCGGCCGGAAACGGTGGGTGTCCCTATCCCGAACGTTGAGATCAAGCTTTCCGAAGAGGGTGAAATTCTTGTGCGCGGAAAGAATACCCACATAGGATATTACAAGAACGAAGAGGCCACAAAGGAAGGATTCACCGAAGACGGTTTCCTCCGGACTGGTGATGCCGGATATTTCGGAGAGGATGGGCATCTTTATGTATTTGACCGGGCCAAGGACATTATGACCCTTGAGGATGGCACCCGGTTTGCACCCCAGGACATTGAGACCCGACTGAAGTTCAGCGCTTACATCCATGAGGCCATGGTATGCGGGGGTGAGCGGCCCAATGTTACCTCCATTGTAAGCATTGACCTGGAAAATGTGGGCAACTGGGCCAAGAAGAGGGGGATCTCTTTTACGACCTTTCAGGACCTCTCACAGAGAACGGAGGTCTACGAACTGGTACGGAATGAGATACGAAAGATCTGTGAGAGATTTCCCGAAAACATCAGGATAAAACGGTTTGCAATCTTGCTCAAAGAGCTTCATCCGGACGATGGAGAGCTGACAAGGACCAGAAAGATAAGACGCGCCTTTGTCAACGAGAGATATCATGACCTTATCGAGGATCTCTACAAGGCCAGGGAAGAGCATAATCTGGGCATAGAGATACGCTATGAAGACGGTCGGATCTCTAAGTTCAGCGGGACCATAGCCATAGAGGAGGTCAATTAGTGCGTTCACTATCCGAGTTCTACAGCGACTACTTCTCTTCTACCGCTGTTTTCAGCTATAAAGAGGATGAAAGAATCTTTCGCACCCTCTTCATGCGTGTGTGGTTTACTGTTCTTCTTGTCTTTGTGGGTCTCTCTTTAATGGGATCAACTTTCGGGATCGGTCCCAATGAGTACCATTACTTCATCGGTAACCTGATCCTGGTCAATCTCATATCCGCCATCGGACTGAATCTTTTGGTCGGATTTACCGGTCTCCTCTCCCTCGGTCACGCCGCCTTTATGGGGGTGGGCGCATACACTTCGGCCCTTCTGATCACGGAATACGGCTGCCCATTTATTCTATCCATACTGATTGCCGGTCTGATGGCGGCCCTGTTCGGGTTAATCGTGGGTATTCCATCCCTGCGGATCAAGGGTTTCTACCTTATGGTGGCCACCCTGGCGTTCCAGTTTGTGATCGAATACCTGATCATTCACTGGGATAACCTCACCAGAGGCATAAGGGGGATTGAACTGCCCACCCCCCACATCTT
Organism: Deltaproteobacteria bacterium; assembly: GCA_029932035.1. Classification (GTDB taxonomy): domain Bacteria; phylum Desulfobacterota; class DSM-4660; order Desulfatiglandales; family Desulfatiglandaceae; genus Desulfacyla. Next base: position 10,135 of record JAOZQV010000101.1, read on the forward strand.
CGGGGTCTCGTTAGAGAAAAACCAGGCCTATTTTGTGTTCCTGTTTGTCTTGGTAGTGATCCTTATGTGGGGCGCAAAGAACCTCACGCGCTCCAAGATCGGCCGTGCCTTTATTGCCATCCGTGATAACGACGTGTCCGCTGAGATCATCGGCATATCCATCTTCCGCTACAAGATCCTCTCCTTTGCCATCAGTTCCTTCTATGCAGGCGTAGGCGGAGCACTCTATGCATCAATGCTCAGGAGCGCAATTCCCGAAGAGTATGTCTTCATTAATTCCATCATTTTTTTGGCCATGGTCCTGGTCGGAGGCTTAGGAAGGCTGGTGGGCACAGTGTTCGGGGTCATATTTGTTACCCTCGTCCCCGTACTCCTGGATCTTGGCGTAAGCTATCTGAGCCATGTCTACGATCCCAACGTAACCATATATCTGGGACCGGTTAAGGAGCTCGTCTTCGGAGGCCTTATCATCCTGTTCATCATCTTCGAGCCCGAGGGGCTTGTGGGGATATGGATCAGGATAAGGGACTACTTCAAGATCTGGCCCCTACCTTATATATCGGAATAGACGACAAACAATTGAAGGATTAAGGAATTTGGCGATTGAGGAATTGAGGGATTTGGTTTCTTATTTCATAATCTTAATCATAATCTTACTCAACACGATTATGATTAAGAGTACGATTAAGATTATGATACGCCC
>JAOZQV010000102.1:0-6654 GCA_029932035.1 Deltaproteobacteria bacterium
CCGTCGAATCCTGCTCTTGACAAAGGTACCATTAGGCAGTACCATACGGCCATGAACACCAAGCAGCGTAAAACACTGGCCGCCATATTCAGGAAACCGACACCAGTCGGGCTCGAATGGCGGGCAGTCGCCTCTCTCATCGGGGCACTTGGCGACGAGATTCGGTACGGGGACGGTTCAAAAGTGCGCATTGATTTGAAAGGTGAATCGGTCAATTTACACAGCCCCCATCCACACAAGGAGCTAAAGCGATATGCTGTTAGACTTGTCAGAGAATTATTGACACGAACAGGAGACTTACCATGAATATAGTTACCTATAAGGGATATATTGCCAGAATTGAACCTGATCTCGATGACGGTATTCTTGTGGGCAGGGTCATAAATACGCGCGACATCATCGGATTTCACGGGGAAACGATTGCTCAAACAGTAGAGAGTTTTCATGGCGCAATCGAACAGTATCTTGAAGACTGCCGACAAAGAGGGATAGATCCAAATAAGCCATATTCCGGCAAGTTCAACCTCCGTCTTCCACCTGCACTTCACAGCGAGATTGCGTCTGCAGCCGCCAGGTCCGGCAAGAGCCTTAACCGATGGGTCATCGACAAACTTGAGCAGGCCTTTTATGATGTTTAAGGGGCTTTGTCTCCGAGTGATGATTTGCCTTCCGACCAACGGATTGATGCAGAAAGTGTCAGACAGGGCCCAGCCTTTGACATGCGAAATTTTGGCGGGGAGCTTAAAAAGATATTTGAATTCGGAGGGTTGGGATCAGTCAATATTCTCCGGATGCGTAATTAACCCTTCTTTTTTTGCCGCCTTCGAGAGTTTCTTGTCATAACAGGCAAATAGGAATTCCTCTGCAACTGTCTCATGCACCACCAATGCTGAAGCAAGATGAATGGCATCAAAGCCCCGAAGAGGATGGGCGGCCACCAGTTTGTCAATTGCTTCATTCAGGTCATCGTTGACATCTACCCGAATAAAGCTTTTCCAGTCTTTTTGAAATCTATCAAAAACTGACTTGAAAATGCCGCCATCGATATCCCCGACCTCTCTTTTTTTTCTATAAATAGAAGCCGTTGATTCAGCGTAAGTCACGCTGGAGGTGACGATCGCCTTTGATTCTTTCCATAATCCGATCAGATCAGTAGAACCATCTTCTTTGAAATACTTCTTCAGCAGGGCGCTGGTATCAAGATAAAGAATCACCGGCGATCCTCGATAGCCATTTCTGATACCGGTTTACCCGGTATCTCGATAGGAGGCGGGACGTCTCTATCGATTTGATCTGTTGGAAAGGTTATTAGGCCCCGCATAATCAAGGGATGCAGTGCTTCTCTCAAGGAAGTTTCTCGGGGGTTTTCACGGAGAATGCGCGCGATAACTTTGCCACGCTCTGTTACTATCACATCTTCGCCCCTCTTCACAGAAGAGAGATACTGGCTAAGCTTATTTTTCAGATCTTTTACACCTGCTGTTAACATAATCATCCCCCTTTTGAAGTAGCTACTTTGAGTTAACAGTAGCTATCTTATTGTCCCTTGTCAAGGCACTTTTTTAAGCGGATTAGGGGGGCAAGCAGGTAGCCATACGCGGAAGGGTTTCAGAGACCGCATTTGGCGACTACATGGTACGTGATCAGGGAGTCTTTTCGACAGGGGTTACTCAGGTTGGAGAAATTTGCAGACTGCTTACGGACGCAATTCGATCAAAGTCATTGTGAAACAGAGGCACCCCATGTTCTATGGCCGTTTGGGCGATGAGACAATCGGCTGTCTTTCGTACGGAAAAATCTTGCGTTACCGCATTGGGAACACTATAATAAGAAAATGAGGATCATTGCGAAAAGCAGGCTTCGGCAATACTGGGAAAAATCAGGCAATGAAAAGTCACAGCCATATTTGAATGAATGGTATCACTTTTGCGCAAAAAAGGACTGGGCTAAGCCACAAGATGTCAAAAACACTTTCCGCCATGCCTCTTTTGTGGGCAACAACCGGGTCGTGTTTAATGTGAAAGGAAATGACTATCGTGTCGTATGCGCGATGGATTATCCCAGGCAGGCCATGTACATTAAGTTTGTCGGCACTCATGATGAATATAATGCCATAAATGTCGAGGAGGTGAAATAGCCATGGTTAAACCGATTAGGGATGAAAAATCATATAACGAGGCACTAAAACGTATTGAAGCGCTTTGGGGATCTGAAATTGCCACACCAGATGGCGATGAATTAGATGTGTTGATGACTCTGGTGGAGGCCTACGAAGACAAACATTATCCGATGCCGCCTTCCGATCCGGTTGAGGCTATTCTCTTCAGGATGGAACAGATGGATTTGAGGCGAAAAGATCTTGAACAGTTTATTGGCCCTAAGAGCAGGGTAAGCGAGGTGCTGAACCGCAAACGGGCTCTTTCAATGAAACAGATTGTTAAGCTGCATCACGGTATGGGCATCCCTTATGAAAGTTTGATTGATGACAACCTGATGGCTTAAATGGATTCCAACTTTTTACTCACGCAAAGGCGCGAAGACGCAAAGGTAAGAAACCATGAAAAGCGAAGGGATTATCCGCCCGGTTAAAGGGAAAAGGGATCCCCAATTAGGGCCCGACGCACTTATGGTTATGCTCCCTGCGGAGCTCAAACACCTTGTCCGGGTGGCCAAGGCAGAGGAAGTGCTGTTCAGTGACACTCCCCTTTACAAGCTGTACCAGACCAAAAAGGGACCCGGACCAGCAATCACATTAGCAGGCCCTTTTATGGGCGCCCCTCATGCCGTTATTGCATTGGAGAAGCTGATTGTATTGGGGGCAAGAAAGATCCTGGTCATGGGATGGTGCGGATCTTTGCAGCCCGATCTTAAGATAGGAGACCTGCTAATCCCTGATCGAGCCATCGCAGAAGAGGGTACTTCGCAACACTATCCACTTCCCTATGGAGCCCCAAGATCCGATTCAAGTCTCAATCGGATGTTGGAAATATCCTTAGAACAGCAAGGTCTCACCTTTACAAAGGGAGAGATTTGGACTACTGATGCGATCTACCGCGAAACCCCGGAAAAAGTGGGGGTATTTCAGAAAAAAGGCGTCCTGGCCGTGGAGATGGAAATTTCAGCCCTTTTGACAGTGGCGGCTTATCGTTCTGTTTCCTTGACTGGGTTGCTCGTAGTTTCAGATGAACTGTTTGATCTCAAATGGAGACCCGGATTTTCGGATCCCCTGTTGAAAAAGAATACTCGTCTGGCAGGAGAGCTGCTACTTCGCCTTTCAGAGAGCCTAACCCGGTGAAACCGGAATTGACTATTGAATATTGAAAATTGAATATTTGTGGAAGTCGCTTCGCTCCATCACTTCTTGAACCCGTGAACGCTTACCGATAAGAGGGCTGACCGACAGAATGGACAAGGTCATTACTGAAATAGAAAAACTGCGAGAAGAGATCAGGTATCACAACCACCGCTATTACAGCCTGGATGATCCGGAGATATCCGATGCAGAGTATGACAGGCTCTTCAAGCGGCTTCTTGATCTGGAACAACGGCACCCTGAACTGGCAACCCCTGAGTCGCCTACCAAGATGGTTGGAGCAAGGCCCCAGGAGACCTTTTCCGAGGTAAAGCATCGTCTTCCCATGCTCAGCCTGGGAAACAGCTTCAGCGATCAGGACATCAGGGATTTCGACACGCGGATCAAGAGATTTTTGGGAGACGATTCTCCTGTTGACTATACGGTAGAGCCGAAAATCGACGGCCTGGCAGTAGAATTAGTCTATGAAAATGGATCCCTTACGGTGGCTTCCACAAGGGGGGATGGCTTTACAGGAGAAAACGTAACCCGAAACATAAAGACCATACTGACCATTCCCTTGACCCTGACACAAAAAAAGAATACCTTACCGCCTCCTGATCTCTTGGAGGTGCGGGGTGAGGTCTATATGGAGTTAGAGGCCTTTGAAAAATTGAATCAGGAAAGGGTTAAAAGAGATCTTCCGCCCTTTGCCAACCCCAGGAATGCGGCGGCCGGTTCTCTAAGACAGCTCGATCCAAAGATCACTGCGAGGAGACCGCTTAACATGTTTTGCTACGGCATCGGGACCATAAGCGAACTCTCCTCCGACACCCATCACGAGCTCATGACCTTGCTACAGCAATGGGGATTACGCGTCAACAGACCCTATATCCGGATATGCAATACCCTGACCGAAGTAATAGATTACTGCCGGCATTTAGAGGAGATAAGGGCACAGTTTTTCTTTGAAATTGACGGCGCCGTGATCAAGGTAAACAGGCTGGACCTGCAGGCCCGCCTCGGCCAGAAATCGAGAAGCCCAAGATGGTCCATGGCCTTCAAATTCAAACCTACCCAGGAGACCACTACCATTATTAGGATCGATGTCCAGGTTGGACGTACCGGCGCCCTGACCCCGGTAGCCCACCTGAAACCGGTTGAATTAGGCGGCGTCGTTGTGAGACGGGCAACACTCCATAACCAGGAAGAGATCGACAAAAAGGATATCCGTGAGGGCGACCTTGTGATAGTCCAGAGGGCCGGGGATGTAATCCCGGAGATCGTCAAAGCGATCAAGTCAAAGCGGACAGGGAAGGAAAAGAGATTTGCAATGCCATCCCAGTGCCCTGTTTGCGGCTCAGGTGTGGTAAAAAGAGAGGGGGAGGTCGTAGTAAGATGCCCAAACCCCAACTGCCCGGCCCAGGTAAAGGGATCTTTTAAACACTTTGTTTCAAAGGGCGCCATGAATATTGACGGTCTTGGGGACAAAATCATTGCGCAGTTGATAAGAAAAAGGCTAATAGAAGAGGAGGCGGACCTATACAGGCTGAGTTTTGACAATTTAATTACGTTAGACAAAATAAAGGAGCGATCCGCCAACAACCTTCTCAAGGCCATTGAAAACAGCAAGAAAACCACATTGGCGAAATTCATTTACGCCCTCGGAATCAGACACGTGGGAGAGTACGTTGCCGCCATATTAGCGGACCATTTTGGAGATATAGAGCTGCTCGGGAAGGCAACAGAGGAAGAGTTGATTGCCATCGAGGGGATAGGACCTCAGATAGTTGAAAGCATCACCGCCTATTTTGAAGACCGCCACAACCGTGATCATATCAACAGACTGATACAGGTCGGCATTGAATTAGAGGCCCCTTCCCCCCCCCCTACTTCACCTGCGGCAGGCAAAACCTTTGTAATAACTGGGACTCTCTCGTCCATGAAGCGCTCGGAGGCCAAAGAGGTTATTACCCGAAATGGGGGCAGAATGGCCTCCTATGTGGGCGGCAATACTGACTACCTGATAGCAGGCGAGTCTCCTGGTTCCAAGCTCCGGAAGGCCAAAGATTCAGGGGTCTCCATCCTTAGTGAAGATGAGTTCTTGAAACTATTGGGTAAAGATCATGAATAATGTTAGGGTACACCTCATTATCGAGGGTCGGGTTCAAGGTGTATGGTTTAGAGAATCTACGCGCAGGGAGGCCGTCTCTCTAAGGCTTTTCGGATGGGTAAAAAACCTGCCTGACGGGGCAGTGGAGACATTAATTGAAGGCGCTGAGGATCAGGTCACAAAACTTGTTTCCTGGTGTCATAGGGGTCCCGCCGCAGCAAATGTAATCAGAGTTCATCAAAACCGGGAAGACTGGCAAGGAGAGTTTCACTCTTTTGATATTGTTTTTTAGGAGAAACGAAGTGAATGTAAAACGTTTGTCAGAATTGCTTTTTCTAATATTGCTGCCCATTTTTGTCGTTACCTCAGGCTGCAGCACAACAGAATCTTTGACAAGGAAGATCTTACCCGAATCTTGGGCCAGGAAGATCCTGCCGGGACAGCCTTATCTCAAAAGACATGTCATGGTGTTCCCTCTTATCGACCAGGCAGGGCTTGGGCCTGAGCTGACCGCACAGCTAAGCCACCGATTCTATGATCTCCTTAGAAAATCACCCCATCTTTTGCTCCACGAACCTCCTGACGGCATTTTTTCATCCTCATCCATGGAATCTCCCCAGTTCGGAGTTGTGACCAATTCAAGTCTTATTGATTTTGCAGAGGGCCTGGGCATGAACGATCTCATAATTGGAGTCCTCAACCCGGTGGAGATCAGCACACAAAATACCGGCTGGTGGCCCTTTGATGATTGGCGTAAGATCTATGGAGTCTCGGTGGCGGTAAATGTAATAGATATAGCGAGCAAGACCCTTTTGTTGACCAATCTCGGAATAGAAGAGTTTTCCATGTCCTTGGAAGACGCGGAAGAACAGGATGAGGAAGCTTATATTCAACAGATCTCAAGAGAGACCTTCCCCGAGCTCATAGAGGAACAGGCCCCGATAGTGGAACAGGGGCTCAATGCAAGCCACTGGACGGGTAGAATTTCGGCAGTGGAAAACAACACAATTATGATCAATGCCGGAAAAGACGTGGGGCTTCAAGAGGGCAATCGCTTCGGGGTTTTTACTGAGGGAAAATCGATTCCCTCTGCAAGCGGACGAGCTATTTATATGTTTGGGGCAAATATAGGCGAATTAAAGGTGAACTCGGTCATGGAGAAACACTCCTTAGCCGAGTCTGTCTCCGGAGGTCCCTTTAAGGCCAAGCAGTTCATCAGGTTCAAGCCATGACGGTCTCGTAAAAAGTC
>JAOZQV010000102.1:6754-10836 GCA_029932035.1 Deltaproteobacteria bacterium
ATTTCATGGACAAAATAGTTATTGAAGGTGGCATACCCTTAAAAGGCAGTGTTAAGATCAGCGGGGCCAAGAATGCAGCCCTCCCCGCAATAGCTGCCTCCCTGCTGACAGGAGGCTGGCATCGCCTGGAAAGAATCCCCCAACTCAGAGATATTAATACCATAAAGAGCATAATGTCAAAGTTCGGAACGATTTTCCGGGAAGAAAACGACATTCTTGAGATCAATTCCGATAACCTGACAAGCTTTGAAGCCCCCTATGAACTGGTAAAGACCATGAGGGCGTCGATTCTTCTCTTGGGCCCACTCTTGGCTCGTTACGGCAAGGCCAAAATATCCCTCCCGGGTGGTTGTGCCATAGGGGCACGACCGATCAACCTGCACCTCAAGGCCCTGGTCGCCATGGGCGCTGATATATATTTAGATCATGGCTACATAAATGCTGAGGCAAATAGATTAAGAGGGGCCGAAATCTTCTTTGATATACCCACCGTGACCGGCACTGAAAACATAATGATGGCCGCGGTAACGGCCAAAGGGAGGACTGTCTTAAGAAACTCCGCCAATGAGCCTGAGGTCCTGGACCTTGCCGATACCTTGCGTGCCATGGGCGCCCACATTGAAGGGGACGGAACAGATACCATAGTCATTGAAGGGGTCAATGATCTGAACCCTTGCCGGCACAGTGTCATACCTGACAGGATCGAGGCCGGAACCTTTATGATAGGGGCTGCAATAACTAAGGGAAACATAAAAATTGAAGAATGCCTGCCCGAGCATCTTACATCACTTATTGAAAAGTTGAGATTGGCAGGTTCCAAGATAGATGTGGCAGATGAAAGCATTACCGTACGGGGCCCCGATCTCATTGAAAGCATTGACGTCATGACCATGCCATTTCCAGGTTTTCCAACGGATCTCCAGGCCCAGTTTATGGCCCTTATGGCTGTGGCAAACGGCTGGAGCATGATAAGGGAAACCATATTTGAAAACAGGTTCATTCATGTGAGTGAACTCCGTAGGATGGGAGCTGATATTGAAATCAACGGGAGTCAGGCCCTGATCAAAGGAAAAGAACAGCTCTTTTCCGCTCCTGTTATGGCAACCGACCTCAGGGCCAGTGCGTCCCTTGTTTTGGCCGGGTTGGTGGCAAAGGAAGGCAGAACCGAAGTGCACCGGATCTATCATTTAGACAGAGGATACGAGGCCATTGAAAAGAAATTCAGAGGTCTGGGCGCCTCCATATGGCGAGAAAAGGAGTAAACTGTTTCATCGCCCGCTCATACCGATGCTCGTCTCCTTTGCCGGGGGCATACTTGCCGTTCACAAAATTCTGCCCTTAGGCCATGGGTTCATCCTCGCCCTCTTTTTCTCTATCGTCATCTGCCTCGTCGCCATCCCCTTCCTTTCCCCACGGATAAGGATCTACTCCCTTATCCTGATCTTTTTTCTTACCGGCGCCCTTTTAAGCCAGGGAAACCGTCATCCATCCAGACTTATCCCCTTAGCAAACCTCTACAAAAGTGTCATTATTGAGGGAACAATCATAGATCCGCCTAAGATCATTGATGGGAAAATAGCCAAAATAAACCTCCGCGCGCAAGAGTTGATCCTTAAAGAAGATACCGTCCCGATCGACGAATATATTGTTGTAACCGTGTATAATCACACGCCAAGGTTTAAAGCGGGAGACAAAATCCGATTTCCCACCCGGTTGAGGCCCTTTAAGAATTTCAACAACCCAGGGAATTATAACTATGAAGAAGCCATGAGGTTGAAGGGCCTCACATGCAGCGCATCGGTCTCGGATGGAAGACGGATCGTACCCATGGGATCCGGTTATCTTCCATTTCCTCGAGACCTGATTGAGACAATCCAAAAACCTGTCAGGGACCTGTTCAAAAAAAAACTTGACGCGCGCGATTTTGCCCTTTTCCGAGCACTCATCTTAGGAGAACGTCAGGGTATAGATCCCGGGCTGAGGGAACCATTTAATCGAACCGGCCTCGGGCACATGCTTGCGGTGTCAGGGCTGCATATCGGGCTTGTGGCCTGGGCAGCCTTTTTCCTCTTCAAATGGGTCCTTTCCCGCTCTTACAGGCTGGCCCTCGAGATCGACGTCCGAAAGATGGCGGCCTTTCTCACGGCCTTCCCGGTTATCGGTTACACGCTCTTAACCGGGTTCCAGGTCTCGAGCCAGAGGGCAATGATCATGATTCTTGCCTTTTTGGGCTCTCTGATTTTGGGAAGAGAGAGGGAAGTATGGTCCACTCTTGCCTTGGCCGGTCTCATTATCCTCTTCTTAGATCCCAATGCCCTTTTCAGCATCTCCTTTCAACTCTCTTTCATGGCAGTGATCGGCATACTCTGGTTGACACCGGCCATCTTAGACAAATTCCATTATACCGACAACTCGCAACAAGAAAAGATATCCATCCTCAATCGCCTGTTAGCCTACTTCACAGGCCTGGTTGCAGTGACCGCTTCTGCCACGATTTTTCTCATTCCCATTACCTGTTATTACTTTCACCGGATTTCCCTTGTGTCTATCCCGGCCAATCTCACTACTGTTCCGATCTTGGGCATGTGGATCATACCCTTAGGACTCCTCTCTGCTGTAGCACTACCCTTTTCCTCTAATGTTTCCAGCTTCTTTCTCAATTTGGGCGCCTGGGGACTCAATAAAATGATGACAATAATTGAGTTCTGGTCCCACATCCCCTGGTCAAGCATCTGGACAATCACCCCGAATCTTTTTGAGACATTTCTCTTTTACTCCTTCATCTTAGGCATTTTCTTTTTCAAACGCCGGAGATGGGCAAAGATAGGGGTCGCTCTAATTGCAACCCTCATCCTGAGTGATGTAGCATACTGGGTGTACCAGGTCCGATTTAACAGGGATCTTGAGGTTGCCTTTCTCGACGTGGGACAAGGCAATGCCGCCCTTGTTGCCTTTCCAGGTGGGAAAAAGATGATCATAGACGGGGGCGGGTTCTCAAGGGGTAGTTTTGATGTGGGCAAAATGGTGGTCGCTCCCTATCTGTGGCATAAAAAGATCAGCGAGATAGATTATATGGTCCTGAGCCACCCTCAGGCAGACCACATGAACGGGCTTAGATTCATTGCAAAAATCTTTCGTCCAAAGGAATTCTGGTATAATGGGGACGAGGTGGAAACTGCGACTTTCAGAGAGTTGAAAACAATCATTAAAACAGGTAAAATCAGGAGACTTCTCCCTGGCGACTTAAGAGATGGTATTGAAATCAATGGAGTTAGGGTTAATATTCTGCACCCTGATCCTGACGGACAACCTCTGATTCTTGAAAAGGATGGGAAATGGCTGAACAACAACTCACTGGTTCTCAAGATCGCTTACAGGGGAAAGACCTTTCTCTTTCCCGGAGACCTTGAAAAACAGGGCGAGGAGGTGTTGGTCTCCAATGCGGGGGAGAGGGTCAAGAGCGACATACTCCTCTCCCCCCATCACGGGAGTAAGACATCAAGCTCCAGGGAATTCCTCGAGATGGTGCAGCCCGGCATTTGTATTATTTCTTCAAGGGAGGGGAGTTCAGGCAATTTCCCTCATCAAACAGTGCTTGACAGACTACGCCATATGGGGTGCAGGATTATCAGGATATCCAGGTCAGGGGCGGTGGAAATAATTGTCGGGAAAGACCGATTCGAAATCAGGACATTTCTTAATGAAAAGGGTCTCTCGCAAAGCCGCAGCAGGGACACCGGCGAAGCTCGCAAAGAAAAACAATAAAAAAATTTCTTGTGCTTTTTGCACAACATTTGATTGGTAACTGTTTAATGCTCATAAGGAGGGGAACAATGTTGCCTTGCAGATCAAAGATATTTCTCGCCTGTTTTACGGCCGTAGCCCTGCTTTTCTGTTTTGTTGCCACTGGGACAGCAACCCAAATCGGGCACAGGACATTGACCTTTTATGATTCAGCTCGTAATGACCGAACAGTTCCAGCCGAAGTCTATTATCCTTCCAACCAGAACGGAGACGATGTACCTGTTTCCGCCGGTCAGTTTCCACTATTAGTTTTCGCGCATGGATACCAGCAAGTCTTC
>JAOZQV010000459.1 GCA_029932035.1 Deltaproteobacteria bacterium
TGGAGATGTACCAGGGAAGGATTAATGAAGCGTACGGGACCGATTTTGATGTCCCGATAGTGTATCTGACACAGTTAATGGCCGTGGCCTTTGGAATGGATCTTAAGAAGCATGCCGCCCTCAATTATAACGTTATCCCGCCCGAAGGTATTTTGAAGGCCGCCATAGGGTGAGTTGAGAAGCGTACTTGAAGAAATAAAACCAAACTCCTGGAAATCGATTTGGGGTTTGGTTTTCTTTTTTGGATAGGAGAAGAAGATGATTAACCAGGAAATACCCAAATGTAAGCATTGCGGCGCTGAAATGAAGAAATGGCAGCCGCCTGCCGACTCCACATGGAGCGCTCCTTTTCTGTGGGTCTGTTTTAATGACGAGTGTTCCTATTTTAAGCGGGGCTGGGATCATATGATGAAAACACAAGAGGCAAAGGCCTCCTACCGGCACAGCCTCCACCCGGAGACAGGGGCTACCGGCCCGTTGCCATGCTGGTCTTATGACGCACATAAAGACAGGATCATTGGCGAATGAAAAAGACAGGAAGAAATGATCCATGCCCATGCGGCAGCGGCAAGAAATTTAAACACTGCCATCTCGGGAAAGAAGACGAACTCACCCTTGAGGGGATGGGGGAGTTCTCCCCGGAGATGAGCGCCGAGATTACTACCCTGCCGAATGTCTGGTATGGGCGATCTCAGGAAATGATGGACGGGCTTGATATCAAGCAGTTGACCGGGGTTGCCGCCGGTGTGAAATTCATTGATTTGAATGAATATAAAGGCCTGGCCGTGTTTGATCAAAGGGACGAGGAAAAAGAAAAGGTGGGGTCAGGCGGGGTCTTTGTCAACATCTTAAAGACAAAGACGACCGACCCGGATAACCTCTATATTGCCATATCCCCTGAAATCGGTGACAGTGCCTTGATGCATCAGTTGGCCCACCTCCTTGACTATTTGGGAGGCTCTAAATTAATGCCCGGCTTAGCCAAGCCCTTGAGCTTTGATATCGGGATCCCGGTTGAGCATATTGAGCACCCCCACGAATTTGGCTTCTGGCTTGACTATCTCCAGAAGAAATTCGATGTACAGTTGGATGCCGATGATACGATTATCTCATACCTTTACAAGAACGAGATGCTCATAAAAGGCACAGACATAGAAAAACAGGACAAGGTGATCCTGAAATCAAAATCAGACCGAATCATGCGGTTTTTGAGCGAGAAAAGTGCTGACATCGATGCTCTTATCCGCGAACTCCCCGGATATATAGGCTCAAGGGTGGGGAAAGAGGGGAAAGGAGAACCATGCAATTCATAGACCTCGCTGCCCAGCAGCAGCCTATTCGACAAAAAATAGAAGAAAAAATTCGGATTGTCCTCGATCACGGGAAATACATTATGGGCCCGGAGATCAACGCGTTAGAGAAAAGACTGGCCGAGTTTGTGGGGGTCAAACACTGTCTTGGCTGTGCATCCGGTACCGATGCCCTGCTCATGGCGCTTGTGGCTGAGAAAGTGGGGCCTGGTGATGCTGTTTTAACCAGTCCTTTTACCTTTATTGCTACTGCCGAAGTCATTAGCCTCCTTGGCGCGACCCCCGTGTTTGTTGACATTGATTCCGAAACCTTTAACCTCGATCCTGACAAACTCGCTCTCGCCATCAAATCCCTGAAATCAAACGACTCATCACTCCACGCATTACCCCTAACGCCTAACGCCTCGCGCCTAACGCCTCGCGGCATTATCTCCGTCGATCTCTTTGGACTCCCATGCGACTATGATTCGATCAATATCATTGCACAAGAGTATGGGCTTTTTGTCATTGAGGATGCTGCTCAGGGGTTGGGGGGTGAATACAAAGGCAGAAAGGCAGGGGCCCTTGCCGATGTGGGCTGCACCTCATTTTTTCCTGCCAAGCCTTTGGGTGCTTATGGAGACGGTGGCGCTGTGTTCACGGATAGCGATGAGATGGCCGACAAGCTTGCCTCAATACGGGTACATGGCCAGGGTGAAGACAAATACAACAACGTCCGTATCGGGCTCAATGCGCGTTTGGACACACTCCAGGCCGCAATACTCAATGCCAAGCTGGACATCTTCCCTCAAGAAATCGACCTTCGCCAGGATGTTGCGCAGCGCTACACTGAACTCCTTTCTCCATACGCCATGCTCCATCCTCCATGCGTACCCGAGGGGTATAAAAGCGTCTGGGCCCAATACTCTCTTCTCACGGAAAGTCCCGAATCAAGGGTGCACATTCAGGAATCCTTGAAAAAAGCCGGGGTCCCCACCGCCGTCTACTATCCCAAGCCATTGCATCTGCAGACGGCATTTGCAGGTCTTGGATACAAAAAGGGGGATTTCCCAATATCTGAAGACACTTCCAATCGCATCTTTAGCCTTCCGATGCACCCCTATCTGAAAGAAAATGAGATTGAGCGGATTTGCGCTGTTTTTCTTGCGTCTTTACATCTATAATAATCAACAATTATGCCGTCACTCACCATTAACCTGACATCACAGTGGCTGGCTACACTCTATACTGCTGCTGTATCACTCGGGCTTACTTTTCTCCTGGGGCGTGTCCTCGGGCCTGAAGGCTTTGGCAGTTACAGTTATATCCTGACATTAGGGGCGCTTTTTTTTATCCTACAGGATGGGGGTTTCAGGACACTTCTCTTTCGTGAACAGACGCTGCCTTCCGAAGGCCTGACAGGATACAAAGATCGTCTGTTTTCATGGGCCTTGGGCCATGCGGTTGTGATAACCGTGGCCGGGGCCTTTCTTGTTTTGATCCTTCCTATGGATTATCGCATGGGGATTCTGGCGGCTGTTTTCTGTTTTGGATTCCAGGCTGCGG
>JAOZQV010000460.1:0-1930 GCA_029932035.1 Deltaproteobacteria bacterium
GGTCTCAGCGAGATGCTTTCCCCGCAGTCCAAGGATCGCACCTTCATCGCCTCGTTTCTCTACTATTTCGGAGTGCTGACCCTGGCCGGGGAGACACCCCGGGGGGAACTTTCCCTGAAAGTCCCGAACCTGGTGATGCAGGGCCTGTATGTGGAACGGGTGCGGCGCATGATGCTGCCGGACCCGGTCATTCGGGATAAGGGCCGGCTGGCGGCTGAAAAGGTCTATCAGGAGGGGAATATTGAGCCGGTGTGTGCTTTTGTGGAGGGGCATCTTTTTACCGTCTTCAAAAACCGGGACTACGCCCAAGCCAACGAGCTGACCCTCAAGACCGCTTTTCTGGCCCTGCTCTATAACGACATCCTCTACATGATGGATTCGGAGCCGGAGCTGGAACGCCGGTACGCGGACCTCACCATGATTATCCGACCGGACAAGCGATATCTGAGCCTTTTCGACGTGTTGATCGAGTTTAAGTTCCTGACCCTCAAGGACCTGGGGCTCAGCGGGGAGGTCGTTCGGAGCCTGCCGGCAGACGAACTTTATACCCTGCCGCAGGTTGCGGGGAAGCTGGAAGAAGGCAGGGCGCAGGTCATGGATTACAGCGCTCGGCTGGCCCGCAAATACGGTGACCTGAGGCTCCAGAAATTCGTGGTGGTTTCTTTGGGGTTTGAGCGGATCTGTTTCCTGAACGCGGATGCTCTGGAAAGGAAAAATCATGGCATCCAATACCCCATGTAAATAAAATAAAGGTGCAATCATGCTCACTAGGCTGAAAGTTTCCGGTTTCAAAAATCTTGTTGACATCGACGTGCGCTTTGGACCCTTTACCTGCGTGGCAGGCGCCAATGGAGTCGGAAAATCAAACCTTTTTGACGCCATAATGTTTTTGAGTACTTTAGCGGAAAAACCGCTCATTGAAGCGGCAATATTTGTCCGCGGCGAAGGTGGCCGGACCGCCGATGTTCGCCATCTTTTCCATCAGATTGGCGAAGATTACGCGGATAAGATGTCCTTTGAAGTGGAAATGATCATTCCGCACAAGGGGATGGATGATTACGGCCAAATGGCGGTGGCTTGCATCACCTCTCTGAGATATTCCGTCAATTTGGCATATCGCGGGGACAAAGAAGACGATACCCGGGGAGGGCTGGAAATTCTCCATGAAGAATTGGACCGAATAAAGCTTGGAGACGCAAACAAGCATTTTTTATTTCCGCATAACGCTGCCACCGGGGGAAAATCCGCGATTCGTGGAAGACGAACCGGCTTTTTTATATCAACTGAAGGTGACGGCCCGGACCGGGTCATCAGAATGCATCAGGATAGTGGCGGAGGTAAGAGTAAAAATTGGCGGAGGGGATCCGGCCCTTCTTTTCCAGCCGCAGGTCTGCCTCGAACGGTGCTTTCTTCAGCCACCAATGCAGCGGAAACGCCTACAGCCTTGCTGGTCAGAAGGGAGATGCATTCCTGGCGTTTGTTACAGCTCGAACCTTCTGCATTGCGCAAACCCGACGACATTGCCGCTCCCAGAAAACTGGGATCGGATGGTTCCCACCTTCCGGCAACCTTGTACCACTTAGCGGGAAACAGGCAATACTCAAAGAACGTGTATGATGACCCAATTGAAAGCAGGGTCTATGCTGAAGTAGCCGGTCGTCTGTCGGAACTGATCGATGACGTACAAGAGGTTCGGGTTGATCGAGATGAAAAGCGTGAATCACTGACCCTTGAAGTGTTGGACCATGATGGGACGACGCATCCGGCCAGGTCCCTCTCTGACGGCACATTACGTTTTCTGGCCCTAACCGTGCTGAGTATGGATAGTGGAGAGCAAGGATTGCTCTGTCTGGAGGAACCGGAGAACGGCATCCATCCTATCCGTATTCCCGCAATGATTCGGCTCCTCCAGGACATTGCCACTGATACT
>JAOZQV010000460.1:1940-2852 GCA_029932035.1 Deltaproteobacteria bacterium
CTGATACGGACGATGCCATTGGCCCGGATAATCCACTTAGCCAGGTCATTATCAATACCCACTCCCCAGCTGTTGTAGCTCAGATACCAGAGGAAAGTATGGTTGTGGCGGAACTGAAAGAATACCTGAAAGGGGGGGAACGCTTTAAGGGATTGACCCTCGGTTGTTTGGATGAAACATGGCGAATTAAAGCGCCTGAGAAAATGCGGGTTGTTTCCAAGGGGGAATTGCTTTCATATCTCAACCCTGTTGAACCCGAAACCGATACGGGTGTAGGCCTGGATCCCGGAAAAAATAAGAAGATGCGTGGAACTATATTCTTGTAATCTTCTCTTTGTCCACAGAGATTCGGAAGGGATCTCCAGGAAAAAGAGAGCTGCTGAAATCAGGCGAGCCCTGGCAGATACAACTCATCCACCTGCGGTCTGTGTTGTGCCGGTCAGAATGACGGAGGCATGGCTTCTGTCTGATGAAATGGCTATTCGAAAAGCGGCAAGCAATCCTCATGGCAAACAACTTGACATGATTTTGATGCTCTGATGTTGTAAGTTTCATGCCCGGACCAGCCCGACTTGATGCCCCCGGTGTTCTGAACCACGTTATCATCCGTGGATAGGATGTACATCCATCTGAACCCCGGATTGAGTTAGTTGCTTGGTGATGGACGTCCCCGAAATTACATTTTATTTGCCGATCCCGATGTTGAAACTCAAAACGTCTTTGCCCCCCGCCCGGTGTTTCCGTGGTGTGCATAACTCACCCGCTTTTGTCTTTGGATCAAAGACAACAATGTAGCCATGGGCGACTCTTTCAGGAAGTAAATACTTTTCGGTCAACTGTTCCAGCGCATCGTCGATGGTCCCGGAATATCGATTGATCTTAAGCTCAATGATATATTTTTTATCCCTGTAA
>JAOZQV010000461.1 GCA_029932035.1 Deltaproteobacteria bacterium
CCTGTCGCAAAGGTACCGCGCCGCAGCGAGGCTATGGGTAATAAACATCTGTGTTACCCCAAGCCTATTCCTCATCTCCAATAAAATATTGAATATTTGTGCTGAAATGGAGGCATCGAGCATTGACGTTGGTTCGTCAGATATAACGAATTCTGGGTTCAAGATCATGGCCCGGGCAATGGCAACCCTCTGTCTCTGACCCCCGCTCAGGCGATGAGGATACCGAAAAAGGAAGTCATCGGGCGGCGAAAGACCGACGGATTGCAGGGTCTCTCTCGCTAAGTCCTTTCTGGTAGAGGCATTCCCCATTCTGTGAATTTTAAGGGGTTCCGACACCGTATCATAGATGGACCGCTGGGGATTAAGGGATTGATAAGGATCCTGAAAAATCATCTGGACTTTGCGCCGGAATGTTTTTTGTGAGCGTCCCCTCAACCCGACAATTTCGCGGCCACCAACGAGTATTTTCCCCGAATTCACATCTTCAAGACCGACAACCAAACGACCCACCGTTGTCTTGCCACTGCCACTTTCCCCCACTAAGCCAAATATCTCTCCCTTAAATACATCGAGGGAGATCCGATTAAGCGCAGTGACATCCTTGCCCGAGCTGCCAAAAAAAGCCCCCCTGGTCATATATATCTTACTTACGTCTCTTATTTTGAGGACAGGTTCATCTTGCTTATGCATTTTTGCCTCAGCCGTGATGTTCTTGGACTTTTTACGGGCACATCATAATCTTAATCGTACTCTTAATCATAATCGTGTTGAGTAAGATTAGGATTATGATTAAGATTATGAAATAGGAAAGCTATCTCATCCCTTAACCTTTGAACCCGTGAACGGTTATAAATATTCAATCATCAATCCCCTTAGCGCCTGCAACATAGGGTCTTGTGCCTCGGGCCTATCTCAACCCATGCCGGCGTTTCTGTCTTGCAGGACGGCCCTGGCCCGGAGCAACGATCACAGAAACGACACCCTGTTGGCGGGACTACCAGATTCGGTGTTTCACCCGGAATAGGGATCAAATCACTCTTCTTGCCTGTCACTGTGGGAAACGATGAAAGAAGCGCCTTTGTGTAGGGGTGGGAAGGAGACTCAAAGACCTCTTTCCTCGGCCCGAATTCCACGAGCTGGCCTGCATACATTACACCTATATCCTTACACATATCCGCCACAATGGAAATATCGTGGGAGATGAATATGATGCTGAGATTAAACTCCTTTTGCAGATCCTTTATCTCTCCTAAGATCTGAGACTGAACAATGACATCTAAGGCCGTAGTGGGCTCATCGGCAATAATCAACTTTGGGTGACAGGCCAATGCCATGGCAATAACGGCCCTCTGTTTCATCCCGCCACTGTACTGATGCGGATAATCTCTCAGGCGGTCCCGCGGTATCCCGACAAGTTCAAAAAGGTCCTCGACCTGCCCCATCGCCTCTTCCTTTCCAACGGAAGAGTCGTGAATCAATATTGCCTCTGCGATCTGATTTCCCACCCGCTGCACAGGGTTCAGGGCATTCATTGCCGCCTGAAAGATCATGGCCATCTTTCGCCATCTGATCTTTCTTATCTCTTCATCAGACATCCTTAACGTATTTTTTCCCTCAAAGAGAATACGTCCCTCTCTGACCGAGCCGTTAGGGGGAAGCAACCCCATCAAGGCCATACCGATGGTAGTCTTGCCACAACCTGACTCTCCCACAAAGCCCAAGGACGCTCCCTCCTCCAAGGTAAAAGAAATCCCTTCAACCGCCTTGAGATAGCCTTTCTTGGTATTATAACCAATGCTCACGTTCTCCACTTCTAACAGGGCCATTTAATCTGTCTGGTCCTCCTTTCTCAGCCTCGGGTCGAGCACTTCATCCATGGCCCTCCCTAACATATAAAAAGAAAGCGTGATCAAGGAGATGCATATCCCCGGGGGGAGGAGCCAGTATGGCGCCTGAAACATATGGCCGGTCTTCCACACCCATTGGAGCATCATGCCCCAGCTCACGGTGCCTGGATCACCGAATCCTAAGAATGCGAGGGCGGCTTCGGTAATAATTGCGGAGGTGACCCGAAACGTCATAAACAGAAAGGCGAGAGGTAGCACATTAGGCATGATATGCACAAATATTATCCGGAAATGGGAGGCCCCCGCCACCTTGGCGGCCTCGATAAAAGGCCTCTGCTTCAGGGAGAGGGTCTGACCCCTGATTATCCTGGATACCCCCGGCCACCTGAAGAGCGCGATAATCAGGACGATGGTCCAGATGCTAAGCTGTCCAAAGACCGCGGAGAGGAGCAGCACTACAAGGAGCGTCGGCATGACCATGATCATATCTGCCAATCTCATAAGGAGGGTGTCTACAAATCTACCCATATATCCGGCCGTCATACCTATGGATACACCGAGGAGAATACTCATTACTGCAGCGGAGATTCCGACCATGAAGGCGATCCTGGCGCCTGCCAGAAGCTGGCTCAGGATATCCCTGCCCATGAAATCTGTCCCCAACCAATGTCTCAGGCTGGGGGGCGTGCAGGATGTGATCTCCGGATCGACTCCTGTCATCGGGTTGTACATGGGGTTTATCCATGGAGGGATGTAGCTGCACACGGCCATCAAGGCAAAAATAATCAGGAGGACAAGGCCTATCTTGCCCAAGAGATTCTGTTTGAAAATAGACCATCCTTCTAAGAAAGAGGTCAGCATGGGATATTTATCTTTTGCTGTCATACGATTGCTTGAATCACTTCCCGCCATCACCGTGCTAAACTTTAGGCACTTATTTTAATATCTAATCCTCGGGTCCAGATATGCATAGAGCACATCGACCACCAGGTTGGAAAT
>JAOZQV010000103.1 GCA_029932035.1 Deltaproteobacteria bacterium
CGGGAAAACCCTTCGAAGAAGGAGCGGTTCGAGGGACGGTTTTTTCGGTGAGTCCGGCCACCAGCCCAGGGGGACGCGCCATACAAATAAAGGTCAGAACCGTAAAAGGGCCCCAGGGCATTCGGGACGGCATGTTTGTCACCTGCTGGATTATCGTGGAAGAGAAAACCGATGCCATCGTGGTCCCCTTTGATGTCTTTGTTTACAGGGAGAACAGGCCTTATGTTTTTGTTGTGGACAAGGCAAAAGGGGTCGTTGAACAACGCCAGGTGGTTGAGGGGATTGCCGGTCTTTCAACGCAAGAGATTGCCAAAGGGGTAGAGGAAGACGACCTGCTGGTCACGGACGGACGCCATCGTCTTAGTCCTGGGGCACCGGTGGAAGTCATTGAGATTGTCGGGGAGAACAAGAAGTGAGCGGAACCTCTTCACACCAAAAAAACGGCCCGGATGAGGGGGCCAGTATTTCCCCTCTGGCACGTTTCTTTTTCATCCGTCCTGTCTTTGCCATCCTTCTCACCTTCATGCTGGTGGTTTCCGGGCTCATGGCCTACCAGTCCATCGTGAAAGAGGCGGCCCCCGATCTTGCCATTCCCCAGGCCACGGTTCAGACCGAATGGCCAGGGGCAGATCCTGAGACTATTGAAAAGCAGGTGACCAACAAGATCGAGAAGAAAATCAAGTCCATGAAGGGCCTCAAAAGGGTGCGGAGCGCCTCCTTCAATTCCTTTTCTGTTATTGCGGTGGAGTTCCGCCCCAGCGCCGATCTGACCGAATCCATGCAGATCTTGAGGGAAAAGGTGCGGGACGCAGAACCAGATCTGCCCAGCCAGGCAAAAAAGCCCAAGATTGAGCAGGTTTCTGTTGATGATACCCCCATGTTGACCATCGCCTTGTTTGGCAAGGTGGATGCGGCCATCCTTGGAAACGCGGCAAAGTACCTCAAAGATCGGCTGGAAAAGGTGCCAGGGGTAAAAAAGGTTGATCTTGGGGGAAGACGCAAGGAGGTGGTCCAGATTCAATTGGATCCAGCCAGGCTTGTTTCCTTAGGGATCTCCCCCACAACGGTTCGAGACAAAATTCGGACCGCCAATCT
This sequence comes from Deltaproteobacteria bacterium, assembly GCA_029932035.1. Taxonomy (GTDB): domain Bacteria; phylum Desulfobacterota; class DSM-4660; order Desulfatiglandales; family Desulfatiglandaceae; genus Desulfacyla. The sequence goes on from JAOZQV010000103.1 coordinate 1,096, forward strand.
GGATATGCCGTGGGACAGAATCGAAAATGATGAGATCGGGGCAACCGTAAGGCTGTATGGACGATTCCGTGATGTCAAAGACTTAGGCGAACTCCCTGTATCCCGCTTGAGCGCCGGCCGTGTGGTACGCCTCAATGAGATCGGGGATGTCCATCGTGATCTGGAAAGGGAGAAATCCCGCGTTGCCGTGAGCTGGACCGGGTCAAAATATGCCCCATCCGTAGATATTTCGGTCATGAAGGTCCCGGGTGTAGATACCCTCAAGACCATCGACAGGATCAAGGCGTTGCTTGAGGAGGAATTTGAAAGCCCCGCGGTACCCTACGGTATCAAGTACAGCATTACATCCGATCAGTCGGAGTTCATCTGGGAGAAACTGCGAGACGTGTTCAATAACGGTTGGCAGGCCATGCTCTGTGTCTTTTTAGTCCTCTTTTTCCTTCTTTCATGGCGTGAGGCCCTCGTGGCAGGGCTATCAATCCCCGTCACCTTCCTGGGGGCGCTTTCCCTGGTCTCCCTTATGGGGTATAGCCTCAATGAGATGGTCATCATCGGTATGGTTATCGCCCTGGGGCTCCTGGTAGATGTTTTTATTCTAATGATGGAGGGGATGCACGAAGGCATATTCGGCCGGCATCTGCCCTTTGGCCAGGCAGCCGTCAAGACAGTCAAAACCTATGCCCTTCCCGCCTTTGCCGGCCAGATGACCACGATTCTGGCCATGGTTCCCCTTTTCGGCATTGGCGGAATTGACGGGAAATTCATCCGGATCATCCCGGTAACGGCCATCTCTTGTCTGGTGCTCAGCTTTATTATCGCCCTCTTTGTGGACATCCCCCTTTCTCGTGCGGTCTTTCCCAAAGTTAAAAAAGGCCACAAGAAAAGCCGGATTGACCGTTTGACCGAGGTGGCTTCAGAAAGGCTATGTGCCTGGAGTCTGAGGGCGACGGTCAGAAATAAGTGGACGGCATTGCTGTGTACCGGCATCACCGTGGCTTTGTTAATTTTGTCGGTTATGGGTATGGGGCTCTTGCCCAGCCTGCTCTATCCCAAGGCAGACGGACGAAACCTGGGCATTACCGTAGAGTTGGCCCCGGGGACTACCTTAGCGACTTCCCAGAAGGTTGCTGAGACCTTAGGCGAAATCCTCCGTTCAAAACCTTACCTTCGAAGCGTTGTCAAATTTGTAGGGCAAAAAAGCCCGCTGTCGCGAAACTCCATTGCTGAGGCCCTCATGCCTTTCAAGGACAGCGCCTATGTGGGGTTTTCCTGTATCTTCACAAAACTGGAACAAAGGGAAAAGATGGCCTTCCAGTATTTGGATGGCCTTCGGGCAGAGCTGACCACGGCGCTTCGACCCTATCCCGGCAGTACCCTGGTATTTACACCCCAGACAGGGGGATCAACCACGGAAGATCCCATACAGGTGCAACTGACAGGGGACCAAATGGAAGAGCTTCGTCACATGTCCGTACAGGTCCAGGGGGCCCTCAGCCGAATCCCCGGCGCCTCTGATGTCCGCGATAACCTGGGTCCGTCCCGGCTGGATGTGAAGCTGCTTCCCAATCGAGAGGCCCTGGATTTCCATCAAATTGATCAAAATGACCTCGCCTACCAGGTCCGTTTTGCCATGACCGATGATGAGATCGGGAAATTCCCCTTGGGTGGAACAGAGGACGATCTGGAAATTCGTCTGGGCATGGCATGGCCCAGTCGCAAGGGTCTGCCGGGCGGTCCAACACGGATCGAAGAAATGGGACTTATTCGGCCTTTTAAACCAAGCGGGAAGACCGTTTCCTTTTTCTCTGTGGTAAATCCCCTGGTGGGTGAGGCGCCCCTCTCCATCACCCACCAGGGAGGGCAACGGTCGGTCACTGTTCTATCCAAGACCGATAATCGAACGGTCGATGAGATCCTTTCCGACCTGGAACCGATTTTGCAAACGATGAAGACGGATTGGCCCGTGGGCTATGATTATCATTTCGGGGGGGAGGTCGAATCTGCGGCAGAAACCTATTCTTCCGCAGGAAAGATGTTTTTCGTAGCCATCTTTCTGGTCTTTGCCCTTCTGGCGCTCCAGTTCGGTTCGTTCAGCCAGCCGTTCATTATCATGCTCTCATTGCCCTTTGCCATGATCGGCACCTTTGGGGGCTTTTTCTTAGCCTGGATTCCTTTCTCCTTTCCTGCTATGATCGGCATCATCTCCCTGGTGGGGATCGTGGTGAACGATGCCATTGTTATGCTTGATACCATGAATAAACACCGAAAGCTGGGACTCAGCGTGCGCGAGGCGGCTGCCAGGGGAGCTGCGGACCGGCTCAGGCCTATTGTCAGCACAACCATAACAACGGTCGTCGGGTTGATCCCCCTTTCCCTCAGCAGTCCCACGTGGATGCCCCTCTGTAACGCCATTATCTTCGGTCTGATTTCGGCCACGTTTATTTCACAGTTGGTGATTCCATGTTTATACCTGCTTATGACACCTGACAGATCCCTGTCAGCTATGGAAATAGAATAGGAGTTTAAGAATGACGGATTCTTATTTAAGATTTCAAATTTTTATCCAAGAAAAGGAGACACTTGAAATGAGAAACTGGACACTCTGTTTAAGAAATGGCTTTGTTGTTATTATGATACTCGGCTTAATGTTACTTTCCGCCTGTGCTACTGCGCCACCTCATTCAGGTTTTCTTCATGATTATTCAAACCTTAGGCTTGATCCTGAAGATGAAAGCATGCTATGGTGGGCAAAGGAAGGTGTTGACTGGGGACGTTATAAAAAGCTGATGATCGACCCAGTGGTCATCTACCTTCATCCGGAGGCACAAAACCGCCAGATCGATCCAGATGTTTTAAAAGAGTTAACAGACTATTTTCGAAGTTCCGTGATCGAGGAGGTTCAAGATGCCTATCCGGTAGTGGATAAACCCGGGCCTGATGTGCTAAGAATTCGCGCGGCCATTACGGACATTGTCCCCGCTAATCCCCTAATCAACACGACAATGATACTTGCAGTGGGTTTACCGGTAGATATGGGGGGGGCAGCCATGGAGGCCGAGTTTCTCGATTCCATGACCAACGAACCCTTAGGATCAGTTATGGATAAGAAGCTTGGGTTACCTGTGCATCCAGTGGATTATGTTCAGGGATTTACCAAATGGGGCCATGCCAAAACAGCTCTTGATGCATGGGCAGAGTTATTAAGAGAATCGTTAGATTATGAAAAGGGAAAATAGAGAGGAGACCTCTTGAAAACACTTCTGATCTATCCTGAGTTCCCAGACACATTCTGGAGTTTTAAGCACGCACTTAAGTTCATTCACAAAAAGGCAGCCTTCCCTCCACTCGGTTTGCTCACATTGGGAGCGATGCTGCCTAAAGAATGGTCAACCCGTTTAATTGATCTGAATGTTAAAGCGGTTACGGAAAAGGATCTGGCATGGGCTGATGCTGCGTTTATCAGCGGGATGTCCGTTCAAAAGGATTCAGCTCATCAAATCATTGTCCGATGCAAGGAGGGAGGTCTCAAGGTTGTTGCTGGAGGACCGCTCTTCACCAGCGAGTATGAGGAGTTTGATCAGGTCGATCACTTTGTGCTCAACGAAGCCGAACTGACCCTGCCTCTTTTTTTGGCGGACCTGGAACGGGGATCTGCTAAACCGATCTACAAGACTTCCGAATTTTCCGACATCTCGAAAACACCGATTCCCATTTGGGAGTTGGCTGATATGAAGCGATATGCCTCAATGAATATCCAGTTTTCACGGGGTTGCCCCTTTGATTGCGATTTTTGTAACGTGACGGTCCTTTTTGGACACAGGCCTCGCATTAAGAGTTCGGGGCAGGTCATTGCAGAGCTCGATGCCCTTTACGGGCTGGGATGGCGTGGCCAGGTCTTTTTTGTAGACGATAACTTCATAGGCAACAAGAGGTACCTCAAAACACAACTCTTGCCAGCGTTGGTTGAATGGCGAAAAGACAAAAAAGGAATACGTTTTAATACGGAAGCCTCTGTAAATCTGGCCGATGACAGACAATTGATGGAGATGATGGTTCAAGCCGGGTTTGATACGGTTTTTATAGGGATCGAAACACCTGATGAGGGGGGGCTGGCTGAATGCAACAAAAAGCAGAACAAAAACCGCGATTTGATCGAAAGTGTAAAGCGTATTCAGAGAGCGGGATTACAGGTGCAGGGGGGCTTTATCGTCGGATTCGACAGTGACACCCAGTCCATTTTTCAGCGGCAAATCGATTTTATCCAGAAAAGCGGGATCGTAACCGCAATGGTCGGTTTGCTTCAAGCCCCTGTTGGCACAAGGCTCTATGAGCGTTTAAAGCAGGAGGGGCGATTGCTCGGCCATACATCCGGAGATAATGTGGATGGCACCACAAACATCATCACTCGAATGGATCTTGATACGTTGCGCGAGGGTTACAAGAACATAATGCAGCATATCTATTCGCGCAAGCACTACTATCGGCGGGTCAAAACGTTCCTTAGAGAGTATAAGGCGCCAAAAATCCGGATTCCGCTCGACTATCGGAGTATCCTTGCCTTCTTTCGGTCGAACATCCGCTTAGGCATTATTGGCAACGAACGATTCCAGTACTGGGGGCTGTTGGGGTGGACGCTCTTTAGGCGGCCCGGACTCCTGCCATTGGCCGTCACGCTGGCGGTTTACGGGTATCATTTCCGGAAGGTCAGCACTTCGCATATCCTTTGACAGGCGGTACAGGTTTCGAGTTGCGAGTTTCGGGTTAGTGACTAAAGTTTCCAGCGTCCAGTATTCCCGCCAAAGTTGGGATTTCCGCTTCGCTACAACCAGCATCCCCGCTTAAAAACGAGATCTTCGACCAGCATGCAGCATCAAACACCTTAGATGCTAACTCTTACTAACTGATTCTATGGAGGCGTGAACATTGGCTTTTATTACTATTGACCAGGAAAAGTGTAATCAGGACAGTATCTGTGTGGCAGAATGCCCGGCCCAGGTAATCCAGATGGCCTCTAAGCAAGACTATCCGCATGCCACACCCGATTTTGGAGATTTCTGTTTAAGGTGTGGTCATTGCGTAGCCGTATGTCCCACAGGCGCCATTAGCCTCAACTGGCTTGACCCGGAGGGGTGCAGGGCGATCAGGAAGGAATTAGGCGTGACACCGGAACAGGCTGAACAGTTTTTGTGCGGGAGGCGGTCTATCCGGGCCTTTAAGGAAAAAAAGGTGCCGCGAACAATCTTGAAAAAGCTCCTGGAGGTTGCCTGTGCCGCCCCATCTGCCAAAAACCAGCAACCGTGGCATTGGGCGGTGGTGGAGGACCCTGCCCGGGTTCGGCAATTGGCCGGCATGGTGGCTGACTGGATGAGCATGGTTATCGAGAGCAACCCTGAAGCAGCGGAAGAAAGTGGATTTCAACGGGTTATGGCCGCATGGGATAAAGGCCACGAGCGAATCTGCAGGGGCGCGCCCCATGTTATCGTCGCCCACGCTGATAAAAACTGGGGCTTCGGCACTGAGGATTGCACATTGGCCCTCAGTCTCCTTGATCTGTACTCAACAAGTATAGGCCTTGGGGCCTGTTGGGCAGGCTATTTCTATAAGGGAGTAAATGCCTATCCCCCATTATTCGAGGCATTAGGGCTCCCTTCTGATCACCTGGCATTTGGAGCAATAATGTTAGGATATCCCAAATTCAGCTATCAGCGCATACCTCCCCGAAATCCGCCCCGGGTAACCTGGAAATAGGGGAAATCGGAACAAATGCCTGCATCAGTAGCCGGATGGGCTCATTTCCAAATGTTTTGGCCAGTTTTTTAATCCACATGCCAACTCTCAGACACACCTAAAACAGCATTTTCATTGCCCTGAGTGATTTTTCAAACAACTCAACAACATTCGAAAAACGGCATCTGGAAAACGGTTCAGTTTTTTCATGCCGTGTGCGGTGACCAACCAGATATTCTCAACCCCCACAACCCCTTTGCCGGGAAGGATAATTTTAGGCTCCAAAGCGATGGTCATACCTTCTCGAAGCCGGGTATCGCTTTTACGGCTAATCACCGGCCACTCATCCATGTCCAGATCCACACCGTGGGCCACAAAGGGAACCGGGGTGGGCAGTGGACTATAGCGTGGTTTTGCCCGGGATCTCCTTGCTTTTGGGTTTACTTTGAAGATGTCAGCTCTATGATTTTCTTTTCGGCAAAATCGAGATGGGCCAAAATCGCCTCGCGGGCCTTTTGAGGATCTCGCCCTTTAATTGCCTCTAAAATTGCAGAATGCTGTTCCAGTAAACGTTGTTTGTTTTCGTCTTCCTTAAACATGGTTTCTCTTATGAGTTTTTGGGATTGCCACAGCAGGTCGAATAGAGTGAAGCCAATATGTGACAATATTGTGTTCTGCGCGGCCTGAAATATCTCTAAATGGAATCTTGCATCTGCATTTACCCCTAATCGGTCTTTTTCGAAGTCCTCTTTCAGTTCGCGATAAGCTTTTTCCAAAGATTCAATGGCCTGGTCAGTAGCGATTTGACTTGCCTTGGAGGCAGCCCAGGATTCCAAGATCTTTCGAACTTCTAAAAGCTGGATTACCATGGATAGATCGCCTTCAATAGCCTTTGCAATCGGGTCACGAAGGGCCACACCAGCAATAGACTTTACCACGATTTTACTGCGGGGCCAGATCTCTATAAACCCCAAGGTCTCAAGAATTTTCAGTCCCTCCCGCAAAGGAGGAGCGCTTACACCCAGGCTACGCGCCATGGCCCTCTCGGAGGGGAGCGAATCTCCAGGTTTAAGCTTACCGTTCTTTATGAGCCCCATGATCTGATCAGCGATTTCGTCCGAAAATCTCTTGTGTTGAAGACGTTTAAGCATCTATTCACCCCCGAATGCAATTTGCAAAAGCAGGTTATTCAAACTGGATGGGTTTGTCAATATAATTGTTCATATCAATTACAAATCTGCAATAATCATCAATTTCCTTACTCAGCAGTAGCTTTGCAAAGCTCCAGCGATTAGTCAATAATGCTACGAACATCTTGATATTACATGTGTTATTCAGTCAAACTGGTCGTTTTTCAGGGGCTAATATGAGGCAAATCATTAGAATAAAAAATACTTGACAACTGTTTCCTGCTGATATACTGCTAATATCAGTTGCAAAAATACACTATTCAGGGATTTGCATGGCACTTCTCGTTTATCGCAAATTAACATACCGCGTGTAGGAGAAAACCACTTATGGAAGAACAGATGAAGTCTACAAAAGAGATACTGCACGAGAAATTGTCAGAGCGAAAGCGTACGCCTCTATACAGCCCCGAGGCCCTGGAATCGATCCGTCAGACAGTTGACCTGTGGATGAATTCCACTGTTCCCGAAAAGCATCGAAAAAACTGGCGTAAGACGCCTCATACGGTTTTGGGTTCTGATACCCCGAGAGATCTTCTCTACACGCCCCTGTCTAACCCGGATCTTGATTATCAGCAGGACCTGGGAAACTCCGGTCAGGAGCCCTTTACCCGTGGTATTCATGCCAGCATGTATCGTGGCAGAGAATTTACCATGCGCCAGTTGACCGGTTTCGGGTCCCCGGAGGAGACCAATGAGCGGATAAAGTTCATGCTTGACCACGGGGCCACGGGCCTGAGCATCCTTTTTGATCTTCCCACCATCCAAATGTATGATTCGGATGATCCCTTTGCGGTCGGGCAAGTGGGCATGTCGGGCGTTTGTGTGGACTCGGTGGAGGACATGGCACGGCTCTTCAAAGATGTTGCTTTAGACGAAGTAACCATTTCCATTGTTACCCACTATCCTTCCAATACGGCGATCCTGTTTCCCATGTTCCTTGCCCTTGCAGAGGAAAGGGGTATCCCATGGGAAAATCTCATGGGGAGCGTGCAGAATGATATTACCCTGGAAGAGCTGATTCGAAGCGGCTCGGAATATATACCACCCAAGGATTGTTTTCGGATCCAGTGTGACAACATTGAATTTATAAGAAAGAACGTACCAAAGTGGAATTTTATCACCATCAATGGATACAACCTGCGGGAGTTTGGAACGTCTGCGATTACTGAAATGGCCGTTGCTGTTTCAAACGGTATTGAGATTTTGGATGAGCTGGTCAGGAGAGGGTACGATGTGGATTCCACAGCGGACAGACTGGCCTTTTTCTGGTCGGCTGCAAACGATTTTTTTGAAGAGATAGCCAGGATAAGGGCCATCAGAAGGCTGTGGTATAAAATTATGAAGTACAGGTTCAATGCCAAGAACCCACGCGCCATGCTGATGCGGTGTCATGTCCAGACCTCAGGGGTGTGTCTTATTCAGGAAGAGCCCCGGAACAACATAATCAGGGCTGCTTACCACTCCCTGGCGGCAGTTTTGGGGGGCGCCCAGTCCCTGCATGTGGACTCCTTTGATGAAGCCTATTCCGTCCCCACCGAGGAAGCGGCCCTTTTATCGCTCAGGACCCAGCAGATCCTCCAAAAAGAGACAGGGGTCACTGACGTGGTGGACCCTCTGGGCGGATCGTTTTATTTGGAGGCACTTACCAATGAAATTGAAAACCGAATCTTGGATGAGGTTGATGAGATCGAGGGTCTCGGCGGTTATGTGAAGGCCATAGAGGGCGGCGAGATTTACGGAAAGGTGGCATCCTACTTTGCCGAGCAGCAGCGGCTTATCGAAAATGGGGAGATCTCCCTTGTGGGACAAAATGTTTATAAATCGGAAGTTGAAGGTCCGCCAATCAACGTTTTCAGGTACCCGGAGGGCGTCGAAAAAAGACAGAAGGCCCGGTTGCAAAAGCTGAGGTTGAACCGGGACAATGAAAAGGTGAGCAATGCCCTGACTGCCCTCAAAGATGCGTGCCTGAAGGGGGAAAACATCCTTCCGTACAGCGTGGACTGTGCCCGGTCCAGGTGTACCGAAGGAGAGCTGTTCAAGGTGTTCAAAGATGCCTTCGGGTTGTGGAAACCGCCCGCGCTTTTTTAATATATGTCTTAAGATAATAGTGTTGGAGACGCAGATTTCCGCAGACCCGCCTGTCATGCGAGGCACAAGCGGGCAGGTAGGCGCAGATAATTCACAATGGTCACCCCATTGAAGAATAGGCGGGGAGGGATAAGGTAGGGATGACAAAGAAAATAAAAGTGCTTCTCACGAAGCTTGGTTTAGATGTCCATAACAGGGGGATTATCACTGTCGCAAAGGTGTTGAGCAGCGCAGGGATGGAGGTGGTCTATCTCGGTAACGCGCTCCCCGAGGAGATCATCAGCGTTGCCATCCAGGAGGATGTGGATGTGGTGGGGGTAAGTTCTCTCGGGGGCGCCCATATCAGCCTCGGAACGCTCGTGTTAAAGGAGGCGAAAGAAAAAGGGCTGAAGGATAAGGTGGTCTTTCTGATGGGCGGCGTATTCCCGCCATCCGATGGTGAGAGGCTGAGGGAGATCGGATTTGACGGGGTGTTTTTGCCGGGCACCAGAAGTGACCAGATTGTATCCGGTATTGAAGGACTGGTAGGATAGGGGCGATGACAATCTGATCCATATATGGCCGCGTGGCAAACCTGAAACCTTGAACCTGTTTTCATGATGAAGGGGCAGTTGACGCGGGGCAATGTGCCCTGCTTTTTAATAAAATGAGTGCCCATCCAGAAATGAGATAGTTTTTGCAAGGTCAAGGA
>JAOZQV010000462.1 GCA_029932035.1 Deltaproteobacteria bacterium
CCCTTGGACCGATGGATGGGATCCACAAATCTGGAAAACAACCTTTCAACAATCTGGTTTACTTCCTGTTCAGGCAACCTGGCGCTGAGCCGGGTGTAGCCTTCAATGTCAAGAAAGAGGACGCTCACCTCTTTTTCCTCTTTGTCCTGCTCTAAGAGCGCGGGGTCTTTTTCGGCAATTTTTAATACGGATTGCGGAACAAAAAGGGAAATGTTGGTCAGCATTTTGCTGATCCGCAGCTTGTCCTCTGTCATTTCCCAGTGCTTTTTTGCCCGTAAAACCACATTCCGCGCAGTTCTTGCAAAATCCTCAATGATAAAAAAGTCCTTGGGCGTAAAGCGGGTCTCCGGTTTTCCCACCACACTTACCACCAAAAGCACTTCATCACCTAAGAATGCCGGTACCGCGGCTTCGGGCCCGACCTTCATAAAAGATCCATCCTGCCGCTCAATGGGATCGCCTTCGGGAATCACTACCGACCTTCTTTTTTCCAGGGCCTTCTTGATGGCGGGCCGGCTCCTTTTGCAGGACAAACAGTTTACCGGCCGGTCATAGAGGATGCATTGCAGGGGGCGGGTATATTTCTTAGCATCGGGATCCATCAGCAATATCCTTGTCTCCATGGCGGAAGGGATCGCCTTTCTGAGTTCATCCCGCATCTCCTGAAGAATATGGTTGATTTTCACTAAGGGGACGATCTTTTCGTCCAAGCGGGACCGTGCCTGAAATCTTTCCTTATAATATCTCTCCATTATGATTCCCTCAAAACTCGTTTTTCATGCTCTTTAAAGTATTTCTCAAGGTCAAGAGAAACACAACATGACAGTTGCTCGCTAATATTTTTCTGGTAAAATACCAAATATTGCGGTAATAGGGAAACAAAAAACCAGCTAACAGGTTTTTCTGTCTTAGTTTTCGTTCGAACATTAATTCATCTCATTTTTAGACTGAAAAGACAATAAAATGAAAAAAATAGCGCTGCATCTACTATGTATCCTCGTTCTGACCCCTTTTTCTGCATGCATCAAGGAAGAGGCGAAACAAGAGCCACCGCCCCCTCCAAAGGTGACCGTTTATCAGACCGAAACGCGCGAGGTGCCGATCTATCAGGAATTCGTGGGCCAGATTTATGGCTTTAAGGACATTGCCATCTCAGCGAGGGTGGAAGGGTATCTCGAAGGGATCCATTTTGAAGAGGGCTCGCGGGTCAAAAAAGGGGAGTTGCTCTATATCCTGGAAAGCCAGCAGTTTGAGGCTGATGTGGCGGCCAAGATGAGCGGTGTTGCCGGCGCCAAAACCGTCCTGGCGGAAGCTGAGACCTATATGAACCGAATTAAGCCTCTTGCCAAGGAAAAAGCGGTCAGCCAGAGCGATTTGGATTCCGCCGTGGCCCAGTATGAGGTTGGCATTTCATCGGTTAAGGCCGCAAAGGCCAATCTCCGGGCCGCGAAGATACAATTAGGGTACACCAAGATTTTTTCTCCCATATCCGGAATTATAGGCAAGACAAAGGCCAAAGTGGGGGATTTTGTGGGTCGTCAACCCAGTCCCATCATTCTAAATACGGTTTCTCGCATCGACACGGTCCTCGTGCAGTTTTTTATCACCGAATCACAGTATCTGAGGTTTATGCGGCGCTTCAAGTCAAAGATTGACGCCGGAGAACTCGACAGAGAGGAGGAATCGGGTCTTGAGTTGATTCTTTCCGACGGCTCGGTCTATGCCCACAAGGGCAAGGCGGATTTTGTTAACCGGGAGGTGGATCCCACCACCGGCGCCCTTCTGATTCAGGCCTCTTTTCCCAATCCCGACGAACTGCTTCGTCCGGGACAGTTCGCCAGAGTGAAGGGGGAGGTCGACGTGGTGAAGGACGGCATTTTGATTCCTCAGCGATGCGTAATGGAACTGCAGGGCACCTTTACCATTTACGTGGTGGGGGCTCAAAACAAGATCCAGGCAAAAGAAGTGAAGGTGGGGCCTAAAATCAAATCCTTCTGGCTCATCCGAGAGGGTCTGAAAGTGGGTGAAAAAGTGGTGTACGAAGGCCTGCAGAAAGTGAAGGATGGAACCGTTGTAGAGGCAAAGGTTGAAGACATTCCATTTTCGGATGAAAAAAAATCCGATTCGGATAAAGAAAAGACGTAAAGGTATTGACTATTTACTGTTGACGATTGAAAAACCACCCGAATGACTACCAAATGACCAGTGACTTTGTACGCTCAACCCGTAACTCGCAACTCGCAACCCCGCAACTCGCATCACGCATCACGCATCAAAATGACTGATCAATCAAACCAGGTAAATCAGGGTAATTTTTTTGTCAGACGCCCCATTGTGGCCATGGTGATCGCCCTTATCACGGTGATTGTGGGCCTTGTATGTTTAGGCGCCCTTCCTATTGAACAATACCCCAACATTACACCCCCCATTGTGGAAGTGCGCGCAACCTATACCGGGGCCGATTCCATAAGCGTGGAGCAGTCCGTGGCAACGCCGTTAGAGCAGCAGATCAACGGTGTGGACAACATGATCTACATGAAGTCCACCAATGCCAATGATGGCACCATGACCATCCAGACCTCCTTTGAGGTAGGTACCGACCCGGACATGAATACCGTGTTCACCCAGAACCGGGTGGCCGCGGCCACGGCCAAGCTTCCTGAAGAAGTCAAAAGATACGGGGTGACCACCGAAAAGTCGCTTCCCAACATCCTGATGTTGATTGCCATCTCCTCGGAGGATGGACGATATAGTCAGAATTTTCTTGGCAACTATGCACTGATCAATATCAAGGATATCTTAGCGCGCATCAAAGGGATCGGCCGTGTGAATG
>JAOZQV010000463.1 GCA_029932035.1 Deltaproteobacteria bacterium
TTCCCAATCGAATCCATGATCCGAACCGGCGCGTGATAAGTTGACAATGACGACCCACCCAGCCCAACCCCGCTCTCGTTGCGACAGTTTTGTGGGGAAAGTCCCCTTTGATCTCAACCGTATCGGTACGACACGAAGCCGCCAGCAGTTTGGATCGAAAACCTCTGGCTTTGATTTCGGCTGCTAATGCCACTGACAATAGGGTCACCTCGTGTGCCTCCATCCACTCAGTAAGCCAGATAGGGGGAATAATTGATGGGTCAGACAATCCAGACCTCGTATTTTTTAAATATTGAACTTGCCTTCTTTTGCCAGTGCAATGAAGTGCGCCACGTCGATCTCTTTCGGGCAGACAAATGAACAGGCCTTGGATGTATGGCAGCGGTAAATCCCCTCTTCACTGTACAGCAAATCCAATCTCTCCTCTTTGGCCTGCTCGCGCGGATCCATAAGCCGGATGATGCTGGCCATCACGGCATTTGGCCCAATAAACCCTCTCTGACTACTGATACAGGCTGTGGCACAGCAAAAACAGTTGATACAGCGGGTCGCCTCTACATAACGTTCCAGATCTCGCGGTAAGATCTGGATTTCATCTTGTGCCGCCGGTTTTTTTGCCCCATCGATAATGTAGGGCTTTGCTTTATGGACCCTATCGTATGCCTGCTCCAGATCCACAATCAGGTCCCGCACCACAGGGGCTACGGTGATGGGTTCGATTTTGAAGACAGGGGTGCCAAACTGAGCCACGGCATTTTCAACGAGAAGCTCACAGGCAAGCAGGGGTTTCCCGTTGACCTGAACCGCGCAGGTTCCGCACTGGGCATGCTCGCATGACGAATTCCAGGCCAGGGTCGGGTCAAGCTCGTTGTTGATCCTCCGAAAGAGATCTGTGAAGCGAAGAATCCTGCCTGCCTTCAAACTGTAATCCTGCACCCAGGTTTTCTTTGCTTCCGGATCATACCGCTTAATCTTTAGAGTGATATCGATATCCCGCATAAGTTATCCTTTTATTTCGTTGTACCTTTCCAGGTCCTCTATCAGTATTTTCGCTCGATGATGCCGAATCTTTCGTAATGTTCGCCTTTTGCCTCATACAGACTCATATCAACAGGCCGCTTTTCCAAATGAATATCTCCAAAGCCCGTCTTATAGACCAGGGTATGATAGTGAAACGTGTCATCTCGTACTGGAAAATCATCCCGGAAGTGTCCCCCTCTGGATTCCTTTCTGTTCAGAGCCCCCTTTGTGATGACCATGGCATTGTCCAATAGATTATTCAACTCCCATCTCTGAATAAGGTCTTGGTTCATGATCAGACTCTGATTAGACAATGCGGTCTTATCCGCCCGTTCCTTGAGTTCCTTTAGTCCCTCAATGGCATCATTCAAGCCTTGCTCCGTGCGGAAGACGCCCACCTTCTCTGTCATGAGATTTCTCATCTCTTCACGAATCTTTCCGAGGTTGTCCTTGCCGCCGGCGTCCATGAACGATGAAAAAAGAGAAAAAGACCGCTCTCCCGCGTCTCCTGGGGCATTCGGCACATCCTCCCCCAGGGTGTCTATGATCTTTTCCCCGGCAAATTTTCCCATGGTAATCAATTCCAGAAGGGAGTTTGTTCCCAGACGATTAAAACCGTGAAAACTGGCTGCCGCACATTCACCGACCGCAAACAGGCCGGGGACCATTTCCCGTGGATTTTTTTGAACTTCCCCGTTTTCGTTCGTGGGAATCCCACCCATCTGGTAGTGGTTGCTCGGTCGAACCGGACAGAGATCTTTTTTGGGATCCAGATTGATAAACTTCTTAAAGAAACCCGAAACCTCGGGGATCTGCACGTCGTGGACATAATCGGGCAGGTGCCTCAGGTCAATCCACACATGTTCAATATTATGATCGGGGTTCAGGATACCCCTTCCTTCACGGATCTCCGTTTCTATGGCACGGGCCACCAGGTCCCGGGGCGCCAGTTCTTTCATCTTGGGGGCGTAATGCTCCATAAAGGGATCCAACTCCTTGTTGCGCAGGATACCTCCTACGGATCGCAATGTCTCACTGGCAAGAATGCCGGGGCCCACAATTCCCGTGGGGTGGAACTGGATCGCCTCCGGGTCCATCACCGGCAAGCCGGCCTTAAGAATAATGGCGTTCCCATCCCCTGTATTCTGGCGGCAATTTGTGGTGACTTTGAAGACCTGCCCGTTGCCGCCTGTGGCAAAAACCGTTGCCTTAGCCACGATACTGACAAACTCCCCCTCCTTTTGCTTAAATATGACCGCTCCCACACACCTGTCACCTTTGAACAGAAGCTCCGTGACAACTGCCTGATTTATGAATTTTGTTCCCCCTTTGAGGCTCTCACCCCACACATTATCCATGATGCCTTTTCCAGTCCGGTCGGCCTCGAATACGCAGCGAAAAGCGGATGATTCACCAAAATTCACAGTATGCCCGCCAAAGGTCCTTTTACTGAGTTTTCCGTCCTCCATGCGAGTAAAATGCATACCGCGGTTCTCCATCCAGACAGCCTGTCCCCACCCCGCTTCAATGATCTTTTTAATGATATTCTGATCCGCACTGCAGTCCGAACCTTTCCAGGTGTCGAACATATGATAGATGGGTTTATCGATCGGATCACGGGGATCCACGGCAGCCATCCCGCCCTGGGCGGTTTGGGTGTGGGATTTCTGAGGGCTCGCCACCTTGGTAACCGCAACGATATGGGTGCCGGGTTTTTTCTCCAATACGGCAGATGCACATCGAAGGCCGGCCCCCCCTGCCCCTATAATCAAGACATCACAACGCAATGTGGAAGAAATCTTTAATT
>JAOZQV010000464.1 GCA_029932035.1 Deltaproteobacteria bacterium
AATTACAAGGCGCTCATTGCCGAGGGGCTTAAAAGCGCTGAGTGCTGTAAACGATAAAGGGGGATGACATGTCGCTGGCACTGGTTCAGTTGAATAGGTGATTCAATTACATCAATAGGTTACGGTGTTTTTCGGAAAGAGATGATAATTGACTTAAGCCATTGTTTTAACAGGTAGAATTTTGAAAGCCATGTATTTTTCCCTATTGAACTGAACCAGTACCCATTTGTTTCAGTCATCCGCTATTCAATCTTATGCACAGCCCTCATGGTGCGGGCAAGCTCTTTGATTTCACCCAGGGATTTTGTCATTGCAGCCCAACCGTACCAGTATGCATAATCGGGGTTGGCATGGAAGACACCCTGATAGGTGCGCATCCGGTATTTCATATACATCCTGAATAGAACCTGATCAATGTATGAGCCACCCGTTTGTTTGAAGTAGAGAAGATCAGGATAGGCAAAGGGATAGTGGTCCGGTTTTTTGATAATACCATCTTTGTATAATCCCGCGACAATATCAATCCCTTGAGCCATCAGCCTGTCTGCGGTTTCTATCATTTGATCGGCCATATCAAGCTGAAGGCGTGCATACCGGCTTGAATGACACGCGGCACAGGTCTTGAGCATCCTTTCACGTTCCGTTTTCCAGGCCTCCCGGGTCAGACGGGCCATGTCAAAGGCTTTTACCGCTTCGAGCCTCTTCGTCGGCTTGCCGGTCTCAGGGTTCAAAACACCCAGGGCCTTGAGGATTGTCACCTGATCGGAAGCCCATTGTTTGTCATCAGGCAATGGCAGCCGTACGCCCAAAAAACCCCAGGCTGTTCGATTTTCATGTGTTCCGTTCGGTAGATGACAGAGTTGGCATGTGGGAGCGGCTGCCTTTTTCGGCAATTTACCTGCCTGCTTGACAAAAAAACGGGTCCCGTGCTTGGAACTGCTCCACATCTCCCACTGGGGGTGGTCATACCCCATATGGCACGATTGACAGGCCCTCGGGTCTTGTGCCTCTTTTTTTGAAAAAGCGTGCCGTGTATGGCATTCGTCACAGGAATTGTTTTGGTAGAGATACCCCTTCGAAAGTTGGTCTTTTTTCTGCGCATCGCTTTTAATGCCCATGTTGTGGCAGCCACCGCACCCCTTTCCCCCTTCCATGAGCAGATCGGGTTCCATGTGGGTAATGGGGAGGGCGTTCATGGAACTCCACCCGAAGTTGTGTTTTCCTCTGGAAAACTGATCGAACTGCTCCTCATGGCATTCCGCGCAGACGTGTTCATCCGGCAAACGGGCAAGGTCTGAATCCTTGTTGTTCCGGTGTTTTTCTCCGTGGCAGTTGGAACAGAAGACCTCGTTTTTCGAATGCAGGCTTGCCTGCCAGTCCGCCACTAACCCCGGCGTGGTTTTCAGATGACAGGCAACACATGGGTTTTCAGTGGCCGGAGGGGCTCCCAGGGCGGGCCCGGCCATCAACATTATAACAGCCGTCAACATTACGATAGCCGTCAACAATGGCAATTTTCCCTTCAAAACAAACGATCGTCCCTTTTTCATTTCTGTATCTCCTTTTCCAAAGGCAGCGCCCCGGCTATTTTCCCTGCTAATTCCCGACATGCAGCCAATCCTTTTTCATCCGGTAGATACTGGATCCGTAAACCGGGATCAATGATGTCGAACTTCATCAGCTCCAGCTCTTTGTTGATCCGTTTTACAGCTTCACCGCTCCAGCCGTATGAACCGAACGCCGCCCCAACTTTGTTTTTGGGCTTCAGCCCTTTCATGTATGTTAGAAAATCGCTGATTGTGGGATAGAGCCCATTGTTGAGCGTGGGCGAACCAACAATTATTGCCCCGGCATCGAGGACCTCAGTCATAATATCACTGCGGTGATTGCCCCTCAAATGAAAGGGTTTTGCCTCCACACCCGCTTCTCCAAGCGCCTCTACCAAGGTTTCCGCCATGGTCTCGGTGCTATGCCACATGGTGTCGTAGATGACCACAGCCTTTCTCTTGGGTTTCTGTCGGCTCCACTCCACGTAGGCGTTAATGATCTTTGACGGATCAGTGCGCCAAATAATCCCGTGGTCAGGGCAGATCATATCGATCGCCAGCCCCATCTCAGTAACCTTATCCACCAATTTGAGGATAAGCGGTGCGTAGAGAAGGAGGATATTGGCAAAGTACTTCTTTGCGTGCGGCATAACGGCGTCGCCGATCTCATCGTCAAATCTTTCGAGTCCCGCGTAGTGCTACCCGAACCCATCGGCGGCCTCATCACCCCTGGTTTCATGAACAAGCTGAAAGGCCCGGATCTGCCGAATCAACTCGCTCACATTTCGGCCTACCGGTGGAGTGAGTATTTCGATGGCCTGGATAACGCCATCAGGATCGATGATAAAACGTCCCCGCATCTCAACCCCGGCCGCGGGTTCATACACGCCATAAATCGATCCTATTTTCCCTCCCTGATCAGACAGCATGGGAAATGGAACCCCACCCTCCACCATTTTGGAAAGCTCATGGTCCTGCCACATCTTATGCACAAAATGACTGTCAACACTAATGGATAGCATTTCGACACCCAATTTTTGAATATCCTGGTACTTGGCGGCAACTGCCGCCAACTCCGTTGCTCACACAAAGGTAAAATCACCGGGATAGAAGCAGAGCACCACCCACTTGCCCAAATAATCCGAAAGCTTGACCTGTCCAAAGTTCCCGCCCTGGTAGGCAGGCGCCTCAAAATCAGGGGCCTTGGCCCCCACCTTGGCCGATGACATAACAACCTCCTTTTCTTGCGATGTTTTTTCTTCCTGCATTT
>JAOZQV010000465.1 GCA_029932035.1 Deltaproteobacteria bacterium
TCAATAGTCAATCCCTCAGTCTCCAAACACCACATGCGGAAGCCAGGTGGCTAATTCCGGGAAAAAGACCACAATCGCCAGCCCGATGACCTGAACAGCCACAAACGGAATAATACCGCGATAAATGTGCCCGGTGCTGATCTCGGGGGGTGTGACAGCCTTGAGATAAAAGAGAGAAAACCCGAATGGAGGAGTCATGAACGAGGTCTGGAGATTGACGGCCAGGAGGATACAGAACCAGACCGGATCAAACCCCATCTCTAACATAATCGGGGCCAGGACCGGGACGTGAATGAAGGTAATCTCAATAAAATCTAAGAAAAACCCCACGAAAAATATCACGGCCATGACAATGGCCAAGACGGCCCCCCTGCTGTAGACGGCAGCCAATCCTCCTAAAAACTCCCTGACTATCTCGTCACCATTCAATCCCCTGAAGACAAGACCAAAGGCCGCTGCCCCGCACAGGATAATGAAGACCATGCATGTAAGACGGACGGTGGTGAGCATGACCTGGCGCAGGAGATCCATGTTAAATTTCTTATTGGCGATAGTCAACAGGAATGCCCCCACCGCACCCACAGCCGCGGCTTCGGTCGGCGAAGCAATACCGGCAAAGATGGAGCCCAAAACAGAAATCATAAGAAAAAGGGGTGGGAAGAGGGCCTTACACATCCGCATCATGAGCTTTTTGTGTGATATGGCGTCTAATTCCTCCTTTGGAATGGCAGGGGCAATACTCGGCCGGAAATACGCTGCTATGACGATATAGAGCATGAACAAACCCACTAATAGGAGGCCAGGCAAAACCGCACCCATAAAGAGATCTCCCACTGATACACCAACAATATCGCCTATGAGCACCAATACAATGCTCGGAGGGATGATCTGACCCAAAGTCCCGGATGCAGAAACGGTGCCGGTGGCCAACTCCTTCTGGTACCCCCGTCTCAACATGGTAGGCACGGCGAGAAGTCCCATTGTGACCACCGTGGCCCCTACAATCCCAGTCGATGCCCCTAAGAGGGCACCCACAACAACCACGGACATGGCCAATCCACCACGCAAACGGCCAAAAAGGATACCCATGGTTTCGAGAAGCTCTTCAGCTAAGCCGGAACGTTCTAACGTAACCCCCATAAATACAAAGAGGGGCACTGCGATGAGGGTGACATTGGTCATCCGGCCCCAGATACGGAGGGGCAGCAGGTCAAAAAATGACCACCCAAAACCGATAAGACCGAAAAGGAGTGATGTACCCAACAGGGTAAAGGCCACGGGAAACCCGGCCATCAGGAGTATAGTCAGGGCCAAAAACATCCACGCCGCTAAATATTCCATCAGGACTCGTCCTCCTTTAAAGGCTCCCTGCCCAATAGCTGAAAAAGGCTGTGGATCCCGAGAGAGAGCCCCTGTAAAGTCAGGAGGATAAAACCTGCTGTGATCGTTCCTTTGAGGATAAATCGCAAAGGGATACCCCCCGGATCCGGGGAGCCCTCGAAGATTGACCAGGAGTTATACATGAACTTCCACGATGTGATTATCACCATAATACAGCCGGGTAACAGGAAAAAAATCACCCCGATCAGATTGGTCCACGCTTGTCCCTTAGCGCCCAGACGCTGGTAGATAATATCCACCCTTACATGGCCGTCATGAAGCAGGGTATAGCCGGCCCCAATGAGAAAAATAAACCCAAAGAGATGCCATTCCAATTCCTGTGTAAAAACGAAACTGGTGTTGAAAAGGTAGCGCATGACCACGTCCACAAAGACGACCAGGACCAGACCCAGGGTCACCCATCCGACTAACCGGCCCATCCATTCATTCACAGAGTCTATGAGGTTGCAGAAAGACGTGAGGAGCTTCATTTCTTACTTCTCCTGCCCGGATAAACGGGAATGGGGGATTGGTAATCTACCAAGAGGATTGCTCAAATAAAGGCGCCGCAGCGGAACATACTCCTAAATATTTATTTAGTAAAGTAGAAATTTGGCCATCGATCTTGAACCTCCTTTTTTGCGGAATCGGTATCCCGAGATCCGTCCTTTCTTCAGTTTACATCTACGGCGATAGTGTGTTATGGTTGTTCAAAATTACGTCCCCCATTGAGAGAAACAGAAATGGCCCGTAAACTTGATTACCGCCTCGCCAGGGAAAAAATGGTCAAGAGCCAACTGATTCCACGTGGGATTAAGGACCTAAAAGTTTTAGAGGCTATGGAGAAGATCCCAAGAGACCGGTTTGTGGAAGAGGCCCTGGTTGGGGAAGCATATAACGACCATCCATTGCCTATCGGCCACAATCAGACCATTTCACAACCCTACATTGTGGCCCTTATGACAGAGGCCTTAGCCCTCAAAGGAGATGAAAAGGTCCTTGAGATCGGCACGGGAAGCGGGTATCAGACCGCCATTTTGGCCGAATTGGCCTACAAGGTTTATACTGTTGAAAGAATCAGGGCCTTGATGATTGGAGCAAGGAGTATTCTGGCCCAGTTGAATTATAATAATATACTGTTTAAGGCCTTTGACGGTACATTGGGCTGGAAGGAATATGAGCCCTATGACGCCATCATCGTCACCGCAGGCTCGCCCAAGCTTCCCCAGCCGCTTCTTGATCAACTCGCCGAAGGAGGCCGCCTTATTATTCCAACCGGGGGCAGGTCCACCCAGGAGCTGATAAAAGTGACAAAAAGGAGGGGTAATTATATTCACAAAAACTTAGGCGGATGCCGTTTTGTGAATCTAATTGGCGTTCACGGTTGGAATGAGTAGAAATTTATAGTTAGTGCCTGAACGAAATAACT
>JAOZQV010000466.1 GCA_029932035.1 Deltaproteobacteria bacterium
ACTTCGGACCATAATCGAGCACAGCAATGAACTGTTTTACATCCACGATACGGAACATGCCTTGACGTATGCGAGCCAGACTTCAGTAGACCTCCTCGGGTATACTCCGGAAGAGATGATGATAAAATGGACGGAACTGGCAACGGACAATCCTATTAATCAGAAGGGGATGAAGATTACCGAAAAAGGAATTGCCACAGGCAAAAAACAGGCCCCCTATCTATTGGAATTAACGAAAAAGGATGGCACAAGCGTATTGCTTGAAATTGACGAGTCCCCGGTTAAAGACGCCACAGGAAAAGTTGTGGCGATTTCCGGCGCTGCAAGAGATGTGACTGAACAAAAACGGACCGAACAGAGCTTGTTGAAATCAGAAAAAGGTTTCCGTGACCTGTTTGATTCCATAACAGACCTCATTTACACCCAGGATCTTGATGGCCGTTTCCTCACCGCCAACCATGCTATGAGCACACTATTTGGTTATGAAAAGGATGAGTTGATCGGAAGACCTGCATCGGATTTTATGAAGCCGGAAATGAGGCCGTTTTTTAAAAGAGGATATTTAGAACAGGTCAAGACAAAAGGGTATCAGGAAGGTGTCACAAGCTATATCGCGAAAAACGGTGAAAAGATCTATATTGACTACCGCAGTTCGCTTGTCAATCCTGACGATGGGGAACCCTATATCAGCGGGACCGGGAGAGATGTGACAGAACACGTTTTGTCGCAGCGGGAGATCAAACGCCTTCAGAATCAGGTGCTCCAGTCTCAAAAGATGGAGGCCCTCGGTCTCATGGCCGGGGGTGTTGCCCATGATCTGAATAATATCTTGTCAGGGATTGTAAGCTACCCGGAGCTGCTCTTGATGGGGCTGCCCGAAGACAGCCCGCTCAGGAAGCCTATAAAGACTATTCAAGAATCCGGGATGAGGGCTGCCGATGTTGTGGAAGACTTGCTGACAGTTGCGAGAGGAGTTGCTACGGGCAAAGATGTCTCCAACCTGAACACCCTGATCGAAGGATACCTGAATTCTGCTGAGTATCAGAAACTTGCTGCAACACACCCCGCTGTCCTCTTCAAAACTGAGCTTGACTCGGATCTATTGAATATAGGTTGTTCACCCACCCACATCAAAAAGACCTTGATGAATCTAATAACCAATGCCTCAGAGGCCATTGAGGGTAGCGGCACAGTAATCATATCCACGACTAATCAGTATGTGGATGAACCCTTAAAAGGGTATGAAGAGGTGCGTATTGGAGAATACGCTGTGTTGACCGTGTCAGACGATGGTTCGGGCATATCTCCAAGGGACCTTGAAAGGATCTTTGAGCCTTTCTATACCAAAAAGGTAATGGGCAGAAGCGGCACAGGTCTGGGCCTGGCTGTTGTGTGGAATACGGTCCAGGATCATAAGGGATACATAAACGTAAAGAGCAGCGAGAGGGGGACGGTATTTGAGCTCTACTTTCCGGTTACGAGAGAAAAGGTGGCTGCTGAAGAGGGAGAGATGCCCATTGAAGACTATCTCGGGCACGGAGAAAAGATCCTCGTGGTTGATGATGAAGAAAGACAACGGGAGATCGCATGCGGGATGCTGACGACGCTGGAATATGCTGCTGAAGCGGTTTCAAGCGGTGAAGAGGCGATCGAATATTTGAAGGGGAAGTCGGTGGACCTGATCGTCCTGGATATGGTCATGCCAAAAGGGCTTAATGGACGTGAGACCTATGAGGAGATAATCAAGATTCATCCAGGCCAAAAGGCGGTCATAGCGAGTGGTTTTTCCAAGACAAGAGAGGTGGACCTTGCTCAGAAATTGGGGGCAGGTAAATATATAAAAAAACCCTATGTCTTAGAGAAGATCGGGGTTGCCATTAAGGAAGAGCTGGAGAAATAACAGTCTTTGACTTCCAGTTCGATAGAAGAATTGGCCTTGATCATTGTTTGGGCTACCCCCAAAAAGACTGCCCTCGAATTCCGAACAAGGAATTTACCTGTCAAGGCTTTATAAAAGGCTTACGCCCGCCTGCCATCGCCTGGCATTGGCGGGCAGGCCTAAACTCCGAAGAAATGAGGGTTTCCGACCGAAACGATGATCAGGGCCGAGCTTTGATCAATATTCAATGTTCAATAGTCAGTAGTCAATTAAAATGGAGATTTTCCGATGGGCAAGAAACAAACTTACGAAGAATTGGAACAAAGGGTGAAGGAATTAGAAGATCAGAATCTCGGCCTGAGGCAGTTAAAGACGGGACCGGAGACCTCTACAGACCCATGGCAGAGAACTTTTGATGCCATAAGCGACGCCATATGCCTTTTGGATAATGACGGGAAGTTCTTGCAGTGTAACGATGCCATGGGAGACCTTCTTGGCAAGTCATCGGGGGAGATCATCAACCACACCTGTTGGGAACTGGTGCACGGCACATCCGAGCCCATTGAAAATTGTCCAGTGGTGCGTATGAGGAATACCCTGCAAAGAGAGACCATGGTTTTGGCTATAAATGACCGATGGTTTGACATCGCTGCAGACCCCCTGCTGGACCAGGCCGGCAATTTGATTGGCGCCGTTCACATCATTTCTGATATCACGGAGAGCAAGCAGATAGAGGAGGCGCTGCAAGAAACAGAAGAACGATACAGGGCCTTGTTTGACCGCTCGTTAGACTCTGTTTACATCCATGATTTTGAAGGAAACTTTATCGATGCAAACCCGGCTGCTTTAAAACTGTTTGGATACACAAAAGATGAGATTCGTTCTCTCAACTTTGCGTCGCTATTAAGTCAAGACCAA
>JAOZQV010000104.1 GCA_029932035.1 Deltaproteobacteria bacterium
ATAAGGCAGGTATCTGACAATACCACCATTCCAAGTTTCTCCGGAGTCCCATAATCAGGATCAAGGGATCTCCTTTGCCATGGATTTCATAGTACATTTTGATCCCATTAACATTCACCTCAGGCATATCACCAGTCCCCCTTAAATATAGTTGCTGTTTAAGCTAAATTATTTTCCCCTTTTGCTCAAGTTTATTGTAGCATGACGTAAGCGTCGTCGTTGAACGTTTAAAAGGAGAATATGGCCATGAAGTTGCTTCGTGTTGACATGAGAAATGAAAATATAGTCGCAGCGGACCTTCCGAAAGAGTGGCTGACAATTGGTGGCAGTGGCTTGATTGCTAAGATAATGAATGATGAGGTCCCTCCCGAAACAGATCCTCTATGCCCTGATAATAAATTGATTATTGCCTGTGGTCCTCTTGCGGGAACAAGGGCGCCGCAACTTGGACGTATTTCGGTTGGCGCCAAAAGCCCCTTAACATTGGGAATAAAGGAGGCCAACGCAGGTGGCCCTGCCGGTCAATATATGGATCTATTGGGGTTTAGGGGCATTATTGTGGAAAACGCTGCTGAACAGGAAAAACTGTTTTACCTCAGGATTTCCAAAGAGGGAGCGCGTCTTGTGCCTGCCAACGAATTTAAGGGTCTTAAAAATTATGAATTGGTACGACGGCTTCATTCAAAACATGGTAAAAAAGTGGCCATTGTCTGTATCGGTATTGCCGGTGAGAGGAAATATCGAGGGGCCTCCGTATCGTTCACGGATATTTTTGGTGATCCGTCTCGCAATGCGGCAAGAGGTGGATTGGGTGCGGTTATGGGGTCAAAGGGTCTGAAGGCGATTGTTTTAGATGCGTCTGACACACCACCGCTGAGCTTTGCCGATCCTGACCGTTTCAAAAAAACGGTTAAATCGTGGATCAGTACAATTGCGCACGACATCGGCTGCGGGCTGTATTCAAAACTGGGTACCCCTTTTGCTGTTGCCAATTCGGCCAACCAGGGCACCCTGCCTACCAATAACTATCGTTCGGGCAGACCTCACGACTTTTATAAAGTCAGCGGTGAAGCCATCCAGGAAAACCTTTTTAAACGAGGGGGCAGGATGCATGGCTGTATGCCGGGCTGTGCCGTCAAATGTTCAATAATCTACCCTGACGCAGAGGGTAATCGCCTTGCCTCGGCCTTTGAATATGAGACCATCGCCATGCTCGGTACGAATCTGGGAATCATGGATTTAGATGCGATCGGAAAATTGAAATTCATGTGCGACGACTTAGGCGTCGATGCAATTGAAATCGGGTCCTGTCTCGGTGTGGCGGCCGATGCAGGCAAGATGGAAATGGGTAATTTGGCCTCAGCAGAGAAGCTTCTCATGGAAATAGAACAGGGCACCGCCTTAGGTGAGGCCCTGGGAAATGGGGTTGTCAGCGCTGCCAAAGCCTTAAATGTCCGGCGTGTTCCCGCATATAAGGGGCAGGCGTTTCCAGGACATGATCCCAGGTCAGTGAAAGGAACCGGAGTCACCTACGCTACGAGCCCCATGGGGGCTGACCACACCGCTGGTCTTACCTATCGAGCGCCTCGCCAAAGAGAGAAGCAGGCCCAAAACTCACTTCGATCGCAGGTCCAGGCGGCTACCTGCGACACACTCGGATATTGTTTAAATTCTGTTCCGGGTGGGCAGGAATCCATCTATGATTTTTTTGCCGATTTGATGAACGCGCGGTACGGGATGGAGTTAACGCCGGATGATATTGTAGAAATTGGCAAGCAGACCTTAAAGGATCAAATCAAATTCAATGAAAATGCTGAATTCAGCAGAATGGATGAACTTTCACAAAACTTTATTCGATCCGAATCATTAGCGCCGACCGATCAGGTTTTTGATGTTCCGGATAAGGAGTTAAAGAATTTCTGGGATGGGTTAGACGGGTTCAAGGCACCAAAAAAACATTGGGAAGTTCGCATCCCGCCAATGCCTGAAACGCTCTTTGGAGCCCATGTGGTCCGGAAAGTGGGGGCGGCGGCCAAAAGATTGGGTATGAAAAAAGCGATGATTGTCTCAGATCCGGTTATGAAAAGCATCGGGCGTGTCGATGAAGTACAGTTAATCCTCCAAAGATCCGGCATCACGTCTGATATATTCTTAGATGTTGAGCCTGATCCTCCCATGGAATTGATTGAGACAGCGGGAGATTTGTACAAGGCCAAAGGTTGTGATGGCATTATCGGCTTAGGCGGTGGCAGCAGTTTGGATGCCTCCAAGGCAATCGCTTTGCGGGTAACGCATCCCGGTGAATTAACCGAATATGAAAGCATTGTCGGCGGAACCGCAAAGATAAAACCTACATTGCCCCCGCTGATCTGTATTCCAACCACCTCGGGCACCGGCAGCGAGGTTAACCCCTATGCGGTTATTACAAATAAGCAGCGGAACGTCAAATTCATGCTTATGAGCAACCATCTGATCCCCAAAATAGCTGTTATCGATCCAAATTATTGCGGGAGCATGCCTCCCGAATTGACGAGAGAGTCAGGGGTTGATGCCCTGGCCCACTGTATCGAAGGCTATGTTGCCCTGGCAGCGCCATATCATCCCTATTTCGAATCCATGGCCCTTTATGGAACCAAACTGATTGGCCGAAGCTTAGTGAAAGCATACAAAGAGCCCGGGGATCTCGATGCCCGCACCGACATGTGTATGGCGGCTGTCTACGGGGGAATCGCCTTTAGTAAGGGGCTTGGCGTGGGCCATGCCATAACACATGTTCTCGGTGCGCATTACCATATCCCCCATGGAAGAGCCGCAACCATCGGTCTGATTTGTTTTGTCAGGGCAAATAAAACAGTATGTGAGAAACAATTTTTAGATCTTGCTTTTATGCTGAATGGTTTGGAGGATCTCGAAGAGGCACTGCTGAAACTGTATAAAGACCTGGAAATTACCGCAACCCTTAAAAACAACAATATCCCTGAAGAAGACCTGAAAAAGATCGCTTTCTACACGTATAGAGATGCCGTCAATATCGCCACGAATCCCTCACAATTAAGTGAAAAGAAGATACTTTCCCTTCTCCAAGGGGTATGACCGGCCTTTTGCAACCTGGGTTGAGTTCTGAAATCACTTTTTTTGATATTTTCTTTGATTTTTCTTCACAATTTTGATGAAATGCCAGGAAATTTGAATATCCTGTGATCCTTTATGATATTCAAGATTCGTCGCTCCTCAGTAAGGGTGAGCGCTTTGGTATGCCAAAATTCTGCTTAAATACTCATAAAAAATGGAGGATAAAATGACTAATAAACCAATCACAGAGGGTACTCTCCTATGGGAACCTTCGGAAAGCTTAAAAAGCGAAGCCAACATCACTAACTACATGACCTGGCTAAGGCAGGAGAGGGGTCTGGACTTTGACGATTATAATACCCTGTGGCAGTGGTCTGTGAGCAATATCGGGGATTTTTGGGGATCTCTCTGGGATTTCTACGAGATCAAGGCCTCAAAACCCTACACTAAGGTAATTGAGGGAAAGATGCCGAATACCAAATGGTTTTTGGGCTCTGAACTCAACTATGTGGAGCATGTTTTTCGTCCCATGACTTCGGATTATCCGGCGCTCCTGTTCCAATCTGAAATCCAGCCCCTCATGGAGATTTCCTGGGATGAACTCTATGAAAAAGTCTCCTCTGTAGCGGCATCGCTGCGCCACCTTGGGGTTAAAAAGGGCGACAGGGTAGCAGCCTTCCTTCCTAATATCCCCGAAACCGTAGTTGCCTTTCTTGCTACAGCCAGCATTGGGGCCATCTGGTCAAGCTGCTCTCCCGATTTTGGGACAAGAAGTGTTATTGACCGGTTTAAGCAGATCGAACCTAAAATCTTATTTGCCGTGGACGGCTACCAGTATGGCGGCAAGGCCTTTGAGCGTCAATCCGCCGTTGCCCAGTTACAGGAAGTCCTGCCATCACTCGAAAAGACAATTATGGTGCCTTATCTCGATAAAGACGCGGGAACCAAGGGCTTTGAAAAACTTAAGAACGTTCTTCTCTGGGACGATCTACTCGGTAAATCAAGGGATCTGATTTATGAGCAGGTGCCCTTTGATCATCCCATCTGGGTCGTCTACTCCTCCGGAACCACCGGGCTTCCAAAGGGCCTTGTCCATGGGCACGGAGGCGTTCTCATGGAGTTTTTGAAATTCCAGGGGATTCAGATGGATGTGCATCCGGGGGACAGGTTTTTCTGGTTCAGCACCACCGGATGGGTCATGTGGAATATTGTTCAGAGTTCCATGCTTATGGGCGCGACGCCGATTCTCTTTGATGGAAGCCCGGGCTATCCTGATATGGACGTGCTCTGGGACTTGTCTGAAAAGGCCCGTTTCACGATCTTCGGGACAAGCGCCGCCTATATTACCGCCTGCATGGGCGAAGGAATGGCTCCGGGTAAACAACACGATCTAAGTAGCATTAAGGCGATTGGTTCTACGGGATCACCCTTGCCCTCTGAAGGCTTCAGGTGGGTATATGAGAATGTTAAGGAGGATGTATGGCTTGCCTCTGTAAGCGGAGGAACGGATATTGTGAGTGGTTTTTTGGCGGCCTGCCCCCTGCTCCCCGTGCATGCCAGTGAATTACAGTGCAGTGGTCTCGGGATAAGGGCCGCCGCCTTTGACGAGGATGGAAATGCGCTGATTGACCAGGTGGGTGAGCTTGTAAT
The DNA here is from genome assembly GCA_029932035.1 of Deltaproteobacteria bacterium. GTDB lineage: Bacteria > Desulfobacterota > DSM-4660 > Desulfatiglandales > Desulfatiglandaceae > Desulfacyla. Next base: position 4,723 of record JAOZQV010000104.1, read on the forward strand.
TACAGAGCCGATGCCCTCCATGCCCCTGTTCCTGTGGAACGACCAGGATAACAAACGCTACATGGAAAGTTACTTTGATCTGTATCCCGGCATCTGGAGACACGGAGACTGGATCAAGTTTACATCAAGGGGAAGCGCCGTCATTTTAGGCCGATCCGATTCAACGCTCAATCGCCAGGGGGTGCGAATGGGGAGCAGCGAGATCTACAGTGTTGTGGAGGATCTGCCGGAGATCAGGGACAGCCTCATAGTAGGTTTTGAGACCGCGGACGGGGAATACCACATGCCCCTCTTTGTCGTGCTTAATGAAGGCGCGGCATTGGATGATGCGCTGAAAGGAAAGATAAACAAAAGTATCAGAAGCGCCCTGTCACCGCGTCACGTGCCGGATACTATATATGCCATATCCGAGATCCCAACTACCCTCAACGGAAAGAAGCTGGAAGTGCCCGTCAAGAAGATCTTGGCTGGATTTCAAGCAGACAAGGCCGTAAATGTGGATTCAATGGCTAATCCTGAAGCTATCTCCTATTTTATTGATCTGGCCAGGGAGTTTGCCCCGTCAAGCGAATCAGATATTTAAGGGACGAGATAGCTTCCCTATTTCATAATCTTAATCATAATCCTAATCTTACTCAAAACGATAATGAACCATTTTGCCGCAAATCTTAGATGCCTGTTCAATCCCGAGTCTGTAGCTGTTATCGGAGCCTCGGATAAACCCGATAAGTTAGGCTTTCACGTTATGAAGAGCTTAACCGAGGGAGGGTTCGGGGGTATAATTGTCCCGGTAAATCCCGGGACTTCTGAAATTATGGGCATAAAGGTGTCTGCGTCTATTTCCGATTATAATGGCCGGATTGATCTTGCTATTGTAGTATTACCGGCTAAATTAGTTTCAGGAGTATTCAGGGAGTGCGTTGCAAAAGGCGTTAAGGGGATTGTACTAATTACGGCAGGTTTCAAGGAGATTGACGACCCGGCGGGCGCTGATCTTCATGAGGGAATCGCCCGCATCGTCAATGAAGCAGGGATCCCGGTCATCGGTCCCAACACTTTTGGCATGATAAACTTCCATGCCAATCTTAACGCCTCCTTCACCCCGGAGTTTTCCCGGATTAAAAAGGGTGGAATCTGCTTCGTCAGCCAGAGTGGTGGGATATCCCACCTGCTCGGCTTCATGGCCATGAGGATGGATGTGGGTTTTAGCAAGATCGTGGGATTGGGGAACCGGTTGAATGTTGATTTCCCTCAAATGCTTGACTATCTCATGGTTGACCCTGACACAAAGGTGATTGTCCTTTATCTTGAAGGGGTTGATGACCCCCGTGATTTGATTGAGACTGCAAAAAAATATCCTGCCAAAAAGCCTGTCATTGCCTACAAAACCGGGAGCTCCATGGTAGGTGATCAGGCCTCTTTATCTCATACCGGGTCCATGGCCGGCAGGCATGAGGTTTATACCGGCGCATTCAGCCAGGCGGGGATACTAAATATCGACAATAGCGAGACCCTGTTAGACACGGCCAAGGCCATGGCCTTGTGCCCCATGCCCGAAGGACCCGGCATGGCGGTTTTATCCGGCCAAGCCGGGCCGGGCATGGCAGCCTGTGACCTTTGTGAGGACCATGGATTAGAAATAGCCCGGTTCACAGGATCAACACAGCAAGAAATCAATGACCTCCTTCCCCCATTGGCCTTGAGAACAAACCCGGTTGATATGGGTCCGGCATGGTATAACTCATCGGCTATCAAGGGGATCGTAAAGGCGGTAATGAATGATACCAATGTTGATGGGATTATCCTCCTCATGATGTTCGCCTCGGCCAATGTGGATGCAGTGAGGGGGATAAGCGATCTGTTAAAGGAGTGGGCACAAAAAAAACCGCTTATCACTTGCATCCTCTCCCCCCCCGGGATCTGGGACGAACAGATTAAGGCGCTTGAAGAATCAGGCTCCCTGGCAAACTATCCCACCCCGGAAAGGGCTGCCAAGGCTATGGTGAATCTGTGGAAATACAGAAAAATGAAAACTGGTTGAGAGGGTATGTGCAAAGTATTTTGTGTAATTAGTGCCTGAACGAAATAACTTCTCTATGAATCACCCTATACCCTTCTACCAAACCATTGGAGTTTAGAGAATGAATGTTTTGATTTGCGATGACATGTTTCCGGCAATGTTCGAAATCCTTGATCGTCTCCTTTCCCAAGATGATGTCCGCTTTTGTCGGCAAGAAAAAGTATTGACCGAAGCAAAATGGGCAGAGGTCCTGATTCCTTCCATGTCCCGGATCACACCAGAGATCATTGAAACCGCCCCGGGGCTGAAATTAATCCAGCAGTTTGGCGTTGGTCTGGAGGGTGTGGATATCAATGCGGCCTCAAACAGGGGGATTCCGGTGGCCAATGTGCCGGGAAATCAGGCCCCGGTCCATGCGGAATGTACGGCGGAGGGCGGTGTATTTTTGATGATGGCCTGCGCCCGGCTTTTCAAGATCGCCCAACAGACACTCGCCAGGGGGGAGTGGGGGCGGCCCAGGGGCGTGGCGCTCATCGACCGGACCGCCCTGATCATAGGCTTAGGCGCGGTGGGGAGAGCCCTTGCCCGGCGCCTTGTCTCATTAGGAATGAAAGTGATGGGCACCGACATTTCTCCGCCTGATGGCCTGGCTGAGAAATTCGGCCTCACACTGGTGGCAAAACCTGACAGGCTCTTTTCAATGTTGCCGGATGTTGATTTTGTTGTCTCAGCCGTTACGCTGACCCCGGAAACGCGCGGAATGGCTAACCGTTCGGTTTTCGAGCGCATGAAGCCAACGGCCTACTTCATCAACATCAGCCGAGGCCCCATCGTAAACGAGGAGGATCTCCTCACCGCTGTAAACGAAGGGAACATCGCAGGTGCAGGCCTGGATGTCCTGAGCATGGAGCCGCCCTCTCCCGAACACCCACTCATTAACCATGACCGTGTCGTCATCACACCGCATACTGCCGGTGTCACGGAGCAGTCTTTCAGTGCATTGGGTCACGCAGTAGCAGACAACATCGCCCGGCTGAAACAGGGAAAACGGTTAAAGAATACCGTTTGACAGGGGCTGGAAAGAGATTCATTTTTTGAAGGGCGACCTTCATTTGTCACTAAAGAATGAGGTAGTGAGATGACTGGCAAAGACAGAACCCTGACTGCCCTGAGTATGCAAAGGCCTGATAGAGTTCCCTTGTATATTCACGGTATAAATGAGGGCCCTATAATCGGTATCGGACGTCATCTGACAGACGGATTGCCGGAACCGAAACAGTTTCATGAGATGAATGATCTGGAAAAGATGAAACTGCTCGATACTCTTTTTCTCATACACGAGGAGTTTGGCGTTGACGGATTTACTTCCTTTGAAATAGGGCATGAAAAGGAGATTGACGCGGGCCATGTTGAGGACGACTGGGGAGTTGTCTATACGCGTAACCCGCATGGCCTGCCTGTTCCCACCGGACATCCCTTAGAGTCGCGACTGGGTCTGGACGGTTACGAACCCCCTGCCCCTAAACAGGAGCACCTTCTCCTGCTCAATTTGGCACGGGACCGGTTCAAAGGTAAGATTGCACTGTTCTGGCTCATGCGTGGAGTTTTTGTTCTCAGCTGGCGTCTCGCCGGAATGGCGAATCTCATGGTCCAGATGATTGAAGACCCTGAATTTGTACACCAACTTGCCGCCATGACGCTGAAGTTTAACTTTCAGATGCTTGACCTCCTCGTAGATGCAGGTCTTGACGTGCTTGTGATCGAAGACGATATCGCTCAGACTAATGCGCCCCTGATCTCTCCTGCGCATTTTGAGGAGTTCGTTAACCCGTACAACAAAAGGCTCGTGGAGCGTGCCCGCGAAAAGGGTCTGAAAGTAGTTCGGCACAGCGACGGAAACCTGTGGAGGTTGCTCGACATTCTCCTTAAAACCGGTTATGACGGACTCAATCCCTTAGAGTCGCACGCCGGTATGCACTTGAAAGAAGTAAAAGAGTATTGCGGAGACAGGATCTGCCTCTTGGGAAATATAGATTGCATCGAACTACTTCCCAATGGTTCGACAGTAGAGGTTGACGCTGCGGTAAAACAGGCGATTAAAGACGCGGGCGAGGGGGGCGGTTTGATTATTTGTTCGTCGAATTCCCTGCACCCGGGAGTCAACCCCGAGAACTGTATAGCCATGTTTGAGGCGACAAAGAAGTATGGTCTTTACATCTGATCCGGCGAAGCCGGAATTGACTACTGACTATTGAATATTGAATATTTGTGGAAGTCGCTTCGCTCCATCATTTTTGATAGGTCTTTTATAAATTTAGAGAATTTCTTGAAATATTTAATTTGGCTGTGGCATAAATCCTACGCAAACATGATAGGATTTTAAAATTTAGGGACTGAAAACCTTTGATTCTCAGAAGACTACATTGGGGTAAACCATTATGACGACTCATCCCACTGCTGATCATCAGGCGTCAAATAATAGGTCCGCCTATCTCACGTTTACTCTGCTCTTCCTGCTTTATATGTTCGATTATATTGATCGACTTGTGATCTCTTCCCTCTTCCCCTTTTTGAAACAGGAATGGGGTCTGACTGACACCCATTGTGGTCTTCTTATATCTGCGGTCTACTGGTCGATCCTCCTTTTTTCGCTCCCCGCGTCTATAGCCGTTGACCGCTGGAGCCGAAAGAAGAGCATCGGCATCATGTCTCTCCTTTGGGGATTTGCGTGTATAGCCTGCGCATTCACACATAACTTCACCCAGTTGTTTGCAGCAAGAAGCGTTATCGGGATCGGTGAAGCAGGCTATGCGCCCGGCGGCACTGCCATGATTTCGGCCCTTTTTCCCCAGGAAAAGCGTGCCAGAATGCTTGGAATCTGGAACGTAGCTATTCCTTTGGGCGGGGCGTTGGGCGTTGCTCTTGGCGGGATCATCGCCCAATATTTCGGGTGGCGACATGCCTTTGGGATTATGGCGATTCCCGGAATTATAGTGGCGCTACTCTTCTTCAAAGTGAAAGACTATCGAACAGTAGAACTCATGGGAGTGACCGGAAAAGAAGATGCCGAAAAGAGAGATAGAATGGGTATTGCTGATATTGCAATTCAGTTCATCAAAAACAAAACCCTGATAGCCAATAATTTCGCCTTTGCCGGAAACGCCTTTGTTACGGCAGCTCTTTTGACCTGGCTGCCGTCCTATTTCAATCGGCTTGAAGGCCTGCCCATGAGCAAGGCGGGGCCAAAGAGCGCTGTGGTAATGCTGATGGCCATTGTGGGCGCCCCGCTCGGGGGCTATTTAGCGGACCGGTGGCAGCAAAAAAGAAAAACCGCGAGACTTCTTTTCCCTTCCCTTTCCTCCCTGACGACGGCCGTTATTCTTCTTATCGCATTTACGTTTCTCCGGGGAAACCTCCAGTATGTGGCTCTTCTCTTTGGCGGTGTTTCGGCAATAGCCTTTGTTCCAGCCTCGGTGGCCGTCACCCAGGATGTAGTTCACCCCGGTCTGAGAGCGATCTCCTTAAGCCTCTGCGTCATTGTGCAGCATCTCTTTGGAAGCGCCCTTGGTCCGCCATTTATAGGTTCACTATCGGACAGGTACAGCCTTGAAACGGCCATGCAGTTTTTGCCCATCTTTGCGTTTCTGGCAGGGATTCTCTACTTCGCAGGCGCCTTTTTTTACGTCAATGATGCGGCACAGGTCGAGCAAGTTGAAATTGTTATGGAAGATTAGGGACGGTTAGTGCTTCGCGGCCGGATCATCAGAATGCATAATAGTGGACCAACTGTTTGGTCACGGAGATGAGATCTTCCACAAGGACGTGCTCATCAGCCGCAT
>JAOZQV010000105.1:0-5012 GCA_029932035.1 Deltaproteobacteria bacterium
ATGTGTCAAGTAAATTCAATCGTGGGAGGCTTGTCAATGGCTTCATTGAATGAGCATCGCTGTGAGACCCAAAGCCAGGATAAAGATGTGAATCTCGTAATCGAAGGGGGCATGGCCATTACCATGACAAAGGCCAAGGCCCCGATCCCCGGGGCGAGAGTGCTTGTATCCAAGGGGCGAATCCTTGATATCGGAAAGGCCGACGAGGTAAAACTACCTTCAGGTGGCCACTTTGAAATCATAGATGCCCACGATGCCATTATAATGCCTGGACTGATTAATACACACACCCACTCGGCCATGACCCTGTTCAGGGGGATGGCCGACGATATCCCTCTGAAACAGTGGCTTTTTGAAAAAATCTTCCCCGCAGAGGCAAGATTTCTCACCCCTGAGACAGTCTACTGGGGCGCTCTTCTCGGATGTCTTGAAATGATAGCCTCAGGTACCACCTGCTTTGCGGACGGCTATTTCTTCCAGGACCAAACAATTCGCGCTGCGCATAACGCCGGACTGAGGGGGCTGATTGCCCAGGGAGTTATAGATTTCCCTGCCCCCGGTATTCCTGACCCCAAAGAAAATATAAAAACAGCCCGGGAATTCATAGATAGATGGATAGGCTTCTCCGACCTGATCATGCCGGGAATTTTTTGTCACAGCCCTTTGACCTGCTCTTCACAAACCTTAAATAAAGCATTAGAAATCTCTAAAAAGCATCATCTACCACTTCAGATTCACCTGTCTGAAACCTCTGAAGAAGTTCATGAGATCATCAAGAGGCATGGCAAAAGGCCGGTTCACTACTTAGATCAATTGGGTCTGATAGACCGGTCCCTTATTGCGGCCCATGGAGTGCACTTGAATAACGGAGAGATAAAGCTTCTTAAGAAAAAAGGGGTGAAGATAGTCCATGTTCCTGAAAGTAACATGAAGTTAGGCTCGGGCGTAGCCGACATATCCGGGATGACAAAAAATGGCTTGACCTTGGGGTTGGGCACAGACGGGTGCTCTTCCAACAACAACCTCGATCTTTTCTCGGAAATGGATACAGCAGCCAAATTAGCCAAGGTCTTTGACCTTAATCCGCTAAGCCTGAATGCGGGCGCGGTTCTTGAGATGGCCACGACGGGGGGCGCCGCCGTCATGGGACTTGAAAAAGAGATAGGCACCCTTGAGAAGGGGAAAAAGGCTGATATTATCGTAGTAGACCTTAACCACCCTCATCTCTGTCCCCTCTATGATCCCATATCAGCCTTAGTCTACTCTGCCAATGGCGCCGATGTGAAGGACGTCATTGTAGACGGAAGAGTCCTGATGAAGGAGAGGAAATTTACAACAATAGATCCGGATGAGGTAATGGGAAGAGTAAGGGAGATCAGTAAGAAAATTGGGAATTGAGGAATTGATGCCATATTTTTGCGCCGGATGAACAGTGGAAGGTTCATTGAAAAGATGAACATCGAACATCGAACGTTCAACGCCGAATTTTGAATGAAAGAAAAAGATGGGGAAAGATGAACATCGAACGTCCAATGATGCCAAGGTGTGAGATGTTGAATGGGAAAAATAGTCATTCAAAGTTGGCTATTGGCTTTTCATTCAATGTTGGATGTCGGAGTCTTCGCTTACGTGGACGTTCGATGTTGGACGTTCATCCTTTAACGGGAGCAGAGTCGTAATGAGTTGGATGGCTTCGAGGTAATCGTCCGCATAGTGTACCCCGGGGATCTCCTTCCAGGTCTTAAGCCCGATAACCGGCTTCTCTGCCTTAAGGGCCAGGGCCATTTCCGAGAGGGTGCCGTATCCTCCTGCAACCGCAACAAGGATATCAGAGGATCGAACCACAAGGAGATTACGCCCGTCGCCCAAGCCTGTGGGTATCGGAACAGTTATATACGGGTTGGCCGATCTCTTATCAAGTCCCGGAAGTATCCCCAAAGTCATGCCGCCCGCCTCTAAGCATCCCCTTGCGGCCCCCTCCATGACCCCCTTGAGCCCGCCGCAGACAAGGGTCCATCCCCTTTTCCCTATTTCAAAGCCGAGATCTCTTGCAACACTATATGTACCGGCAGTGCACGTCCCTGCCCCTATAACACCAATATATTGAGGCGTTTCCACAGGATTCTCCTCCTGTCTCAGAAAAACATTTGCCATGACGGCTCTTTATTGCTATTTAAGGAGACCAGACGGAACACAGATACTATTTCGACAGCATGGCTTCAAGTCTTTTCTAATGCGTTTTCGGCTATGCAATAACCTATCATACAGGACGGCACGATTATATGGGCAAAAAACGAAATACCGGTCTTATTCTGGCCATTATCTCGATATTAGTGGTGCTGGGTTTTCTCTCCTGGTTTCTCCTCACTATTTTTGAATCAGAGAAACCGCAGATACAGTTGGCGCCAATACCCAACTTTCTTTCAGAGAAACAGGAGATTACGCTCATTATAACGGATATGAAAAGGGGACTCAGGAATGTCAAGGTCTCCGTAGAACAAGGGGGCCGAAATATCACTATTCTCAATAAGATGTTTCCTTTTGAAGGGCTTTTCAATCGCGAGGGTACCCATCGCTTTGAGACAAAATTTTTCATTGATCCCTCAACACTTAATCTGGCCCAGGGCCGGGTTGATCTCCATGTACATGTTTGGGATTATTCAAGAAGAAGCGGCGGGGATGGAAATCTATCCATATCCGAACATAAAATGATCGTCGACACCATCCCCCCGGCAATCCGGGCTGTAAGCAGGCTTCATTATGTCAACCGGGGTGGAAGTGGTCTGGTTGTTTACCAAACTACCTCGGATTCGGTAAAGAGCGGGCTTTTTATAAATGACTACTTCTTCCCCGGCTTTCCGGCCGCGGAAGAATCGCAAGAAGGAATGCATGTCTGTTATTTTGGCATTCCCCTTGATATCAAGAGAAACCCGGAGATCTATCTTTGGGCCGAAGATAAGGCAGGCAACCGTTCAAAGGCGAGATTCTACTGCCGTATCCGTAAAAAAAGTTTCCGTAAAGATAAAATCAAGATAACGGATCGATTTCTGAAGCAAATATTCCCCTATTTCTCCTTTTATCTTAAAGACACTGACGGTAAAGATATTATCAAATTCCTCAAGATCAATCAGGATTTGAGACGTGAAAATGCGGAAGCATTCTATAACTTAAGGACAAAAACAAACCCCACACGGCTTTGGGATGGGGTTTGGCTGAGGCTAAAGAATTCTGCCAATATGGCCAGATTCGGGGATAAGCGCACTTACTTCTATAAGGGAAAGAAAATCGACGAACAGGTGCATATGGGCGTGGATCTGGCTTCTTTAGCCAATTCAGATGTCCCGGCCACTAATAACGGACGAGTAATTCTGGCAGACCGTCTCGGTATCTACGGGCTTACAGTTGTCCTGGATCACGGTCAGGGTCTTGCCTCTATTTATTCACATCTCAGCAATATCGGCGTACAGATCGATCAGGATGTCACAAAAGGCGAGATCATCGGATCAACCGGGCAAACCGGCTTGGCCGGCGGCGATCATCTCCATTTCGGTGTCATGGTCAGCGGCCTGTTCGTTAACCCGATTGAGTGGTGGGACAGTCACTGGATCCAGGATAATATAATGAAAAAGCTGGCTCTCCTTAAGCGCTAATCAGTGGGGGAAGAAATACCTTCTCACGGTAATATTTCAGCTCACTTATTGATTCCTTGATATCGCTCAAGGCTAAGTGGGCGTTTTTCTTTTCATAGATAGGAAGCGAGGGATACCATCTTTTGACCAATTCTTTAATTGAGCTTACGTCAATAATCCTGTAATGGAAAAATTCCTCAAGATCCGGCATATGTTTTATTAAAAAACGGCGATCCTGCCACACGGAATTTCCACACAGCAGAGGCTCCCCCTTCTTGCAATACTTCGAAATGAATTCCAGGGTCTCTTTTTCAGCCATCCGGCAGTCGTAGGGAGAGGCATTGACACGCTCTAACAGCCCGGATGCCTTGTGGTGGGTCTTGTTCCACTCATCCATAGTTTGGAAGATCTCCTCAGGATAGCTTATAGATATATTAGGACCCTCTGCAACAAGCTCCAAGCTATCATCGGTCACAATAGTGGCGATCTCAAGTATTACCTCTTTTTCAGGGTCCAGCCCTGTCATCTCCAAGTCTATCCAAATTAAAGAACTGCTCAATTTACCACCTCCAATAAACTTCGATTTGTGCGTTTAACCCCGATGCAGTAAAGACGAATTCAGTTTTGGTAAAATCCTGCGATAAAATCAATTGTCAATCTTGATGGTTATGCATCGAAGATTTTTCATACGATAATTCTGGTATGTCAAGGAAAAACGGAACAGGGCATTATCGGGGTTGACAATAAACATCCACATCTGCATGATTGGCAGGGCGCTCAACCGCCTCTCAAAAAGAGAACTGAAAGGAGACCATTTCATATGAACCTGGAATTCATTGAAGCACGAGACCTGCCTGATGCATGGTTTCAGTGCGTCTACAGCCTGCTCGATACCGGAAGGGAATATATCATAGACCGGGGCAGTTTCGAGGGACAGAAACGGCTTGAATTTGATTATGTCACTATCCATATAAAATACCCCGGAGTCCGCCCTCTTCTGCCGGATATCCCCCCCTCTCTCGGTATTCCGAACCCCGTGGCCGAAGGGTACCTCGATGAATATCTTCCTTACCTCATGACATCGGCCAAACAGCCCGGCGAGGACTATACTTATGGTCAGTATTTGGAGCCACAGATCGCCGAGGTCATCCGCATGTACAAAGAGGATGGTTTTGAGACCAACCAGGCATATATGACGGTGGGGGACCCCAAGGCCATCTATTTGGGGGACCCTCCCTGCCTCCGGGGTATTGACACCCGTATTAAGGATAAAACGCTCCACTTCGTGGTCTATTTCAGATCGTGGGATCTCTGGAACGGGCTCCCGGCAAACTTAGGGGCCATCCAACTCCTCAAGGAATATATGGCCTCAAGCATCGGGGT
>JAOZQV010000105.1:5112-10532 GCA_029932035.1 Deltaproteobacteria bacterium
CAAACTTAGGGGCCATCCAACTCCTCAAGGAATATATGGCCTCAAGCATCGGGGTTGAAGATGGAGAAATCATAGCTGCGAGCAAGGGGCTCCATCTGTATGACTATGTCTGGGAATTGGCTCAACTGAGGACGATGCGCAATTCATAGTGTATTACCGGACAGGATTTAACGGATAATCAGGATATTTTTTCAATGCCGATTGAAATTACTATAGAAGGACCGTTTACGGACATTTCACAGCTCAACAACAATCTGGCATCTTTTTCTCCCGTTTTGAAAAGAATCCCTGTACGAAATGATGAAAACCGTGAAATGGGTAGAATTATAATCGTAGAATTAGACAAAGACAATCCTGACAAGAAACTTTCAGGCATTTCATCCATTATTACTCAAACCGAAAGAGCACTCTCCTTAAGCTCAGAATTTTATGTCGGGGTCCGCAATCTCGCTCATTCAGAGCCTTCCTCAGAGGCAATCCAGTCCATGGAGCCTTTCAGCCCCATACCTTCCATGACCATCCAGCCCTGGACACCTGACCCGGCGCAGCCGACAAATCCCCGAACGATCATCTTAGACCCTCACCACGCCTTTGGCACAGGGAAACATCCCACCACCCTTCTCTGCTTGAGGATCATGGACATCCTTACCAATGAAACCTCACGGGAACAGGCCCTCAAGGGTGCTAAGGTCCTCGATTTTGGCTGTGGCACGGGTCTCCTTGCCATTGCCGCCGTCAAAATGGGCGCGCAGGAAGCCATGGGGGTTGAAATTGACCCGCAATCTGTACAGGCGGCAAAAACAAACGTAGCTCTCAATCAACTTTCCGGCAGGATAACCATCAGGGAAGGTTCATGGGAAGTGGTACACGAAAAATATGACTTCATCTTTGCCAATTTGGTGATCTCAGTCCTCTTAAGAACAGGAACGTACATACCAGATCATCTGACCCAGACCGGAACGGCGGTTATATCAGGATTTGGGGGAAATCAGATGGGGGAGATAAAGCGTTTTTTTGAAGAGGCAGGGCTAACCGTATATAGACAATCAGTCCTTGAAGGGTGGGCCGCCGTCAGCGTAGTCCACTGCAAGCAATAGCAATGATTATCTTCCCACGGGCTATCCACCGCAACCACAGCCGCAGTCGCATCCCAGCCCGCCATGGGCGCTCTTTTCGGCCATGGCTTTTACAATCTCTCTGTTTTCGGCCACAGCCACAGCAATGATCTTCACTTTCAGGTATATATCGTCTCTGTCATCAAACAGATCCATAAGGGTTGGGTTAAGGTGCTCGAAGAAATCGTGGAAGGTCTCTTTTTTCAGGTGAAGCAAAACCTCCTCACCTTCAGCTTTATCCTCCAGTTCACATTCAAAGGCTGTCATACCTTCAGAACCAATACCGAAAATGAATTTCAAACCGGGATACTTGGGAGTGAGGTCCATGGATTCCCGGGTCGTTCCCGCCTGGAAAGAGAGTGTGATTTGCGTTAAATTTTCTACTTTGTTCATTTTTTCCTCATTTGTCCGCCACAACCCAGGCGGTGTAGTGATCGTCATTTTCAATTTTGGCCGAATAGCCACAAGCTGATATCATTTCCCGGATTTTTTGAGGGGGATAAAAATGACTGCGCATCAACAGCATTTTTTCCGCCAAAGCCACGAGTTTGATCCCAAAGTGATTGAGATCAGGTTCTTCGATAACGAGCCGGCCGCCGGGTTTGAGCACACGCAGTAAATCTTTTATCGCTTCGCGTTGATCGCAAAAATGGTGCAGGGCGTCGACCACCAAAACCCGATCAAACATTTCATCGGCAAAAGGTAGCCGTTCGACATGGGCCTGCACGGGACGCACCTGTTTTTCCCGTGCTTTTTTGAGCATGCGGTAGGACAAATCACTGACAACAATGTTGCAGGCGAGACCATTCAGGTGGGACCAAACCCGGCCTGTGCCGCCGCCACCGTCAAGCAACCAACCAGATGTCGGTAACTTCAACAGTTTCTGCAAACGTTCGGTATCCGGCGGTCCGATCATGCGGTCATAAAGAGGTGCCATAAAGTCAAAATGGTCGAGCATAGGAATAAATCTCCAAAACAAAAGCACCAAATTTTGATAGTATTGAGGTCAGGCCTTGACCCCACTACCCTTCTCTTTGATCATTTCTGTCGCATACTGTAGGAGCGCCTGAAAATAGGCGTCCAGTTCCGGTGGAACCGCGGTGAATCGAATCCGATGATAGAAACCGTTTTTCTCCTGCAGATCAATTACTTTCCCATAGAAATCCCTGGTCGAAAGCCTTTTGGGAGCACTTGAGAGGTTCAATTTGACGTTCATCAGAGGTTCCAGGGGTTCGGACATTTGAAGAATGGCGCCCCGGTTGGAAAGCCGAACCAGGGTGCATGGTATCCGGCTTTTTTCCACCTTTTTCCCTTCCAGCAGGGTGCAGTGGAGGGGGATGGCCTGTACCAGGGGTATGGGGGGTGTATCCCCGGTTTCCAGGGCTACCTTGTACGTTCCCCCAATCCCCCCAACTTCATAGATCCTGATCGGAATTTCAGATCCCTTGGGCCATATTTCCCGCTGAGCATCAAGGCGAAGGATGTGGCCGGCCTCGGCTCGTACGGATTCGGAAATAAGGACCTGGCCGCCCACGGTGTAGGACTCAATTCTACTGGCCATATTGACGCCGCTCCCGACAACGGCATATTTGCTTCGCTTGCTGGACCCGATGTTCCCGAGAATGACTTCCGCTTCGTTGAGACCGATGCCCATTTCAATGTCGGGAAGTCCCTTGGCGCGGTTCTGTTCATTGACCTTGCCCATGGCATTCTGCATGGTAATGGCGCAGGCAACAGCGCGTTCTGCTCGATCTTTGATCTCCTGGGGCGCTCCAAAAACCACCAGAAGGGCATCGCCGATAAATTCATTGATGGTACCATTGAATTCAAGGACAATGTCTACCATGACCTCGAAGTAGGCGTTGAGCATTTGAACCACCTGTTCAGGTTCCAGCCGTTCCGAAAGGGCTGTAAAGCCGCGCAGGTCGGTCATCATAATGGTAACCCGCCGCCGTTCTCCGCCCAGTTCAAGGGAGGTAGGATTTTCAATGATGGCATTCATGACTTCGGTGGATAGATAGCGACCGAACATTTTTTTTAAAAGAACCGTCATTTCAGAAAGTCTACCTTCTCGATCTCGCCATCGCACCAGGACAAAGGTCATAAGGGACATGATCAGGAGAAATACAATGGTCGTCCAGGTGAGGCTTGACACCAGGTAGGCGCTATCGATTTTTCCGTCCACAATGGGAGAAGCGGAGTATTGAGGCGCGTATGGGATCAAACCCATGCCGGACGCAATGGTTGCGCCGACGGTGAGAACCATAAAGGTTGACATGGCAGGCAGGGCCACGGAGGGCTGAAATAGAAGAAGGGCAAAGGCGCCTAATGCCATGCCCCCGAGAAAGGCATTGGCATCGGTGAGAGCTCCGAAGCTGTAGGCGTTAAAGGCGATGCTTACCGCGGCGTACTGGATGACCACATGGACAAAGATCCGGTTTTCGGGAGCGCGTCGACGCAGCCACAGCCCCGCAAAGAGCAACAGTAGCACAAAGGCTCCCTCGGCGAGATGTATGGGTCGAAGCGCCATGACAAAGGCCTGGTTGATCCATGGCGGTTCCTGCGCGGATGAAAGTAGCAATCTCTCCAAAAGATCAATGCCGCCGACAAACAAAAAGACCCAGATAAGCAGCAGGGTTCGATCCACGGCACCCCATTCAAGGGGGTTCTTCCGTTTGGGGGGATCTCTCTGAAGCCACAGACTGAAGGCCAGGAGCAGAATCCAGTAACCGCCCACCGACAGGATCGAATGAAAAGAGCGCCGCCACAGATCGGCTATTTGATGCTGGGGTGATGAATGGAGAAAATAGTCGGGGGACAGTATCGGCAGCAGGCCCCCAACAAAATAAAAAAGAGCGATCAGAAAAAGCGCGCGATCCGTCTTGCTCCATTTAAACGGATTTCTGCTTTCCCTGGCCTCGCGGAACAGCACATAAGCCATCAGAATTGACAGGAACAGATGAAAGGCACATTGGGAGATTGCTATTGACGTATCCATGTATCGATCCGGTTTCAGGTTCATCCAATGCCATGGCTTCGCATTCATGGCTGTGGTGCCCTTCACGACGAGAGCATCATTATGGCTTCCATACTCTTTCACCCACCCTTTGTAGCAAGTGGGGTCAAGCCTCTGATGCCCGCTGCCTTATTCGCGTGCAGGGGAATCCAGAGACGCGGTCGGGTTATGCGTAGGGAAATCCTTTCCAGAAATTTTTATCTTTGAACTGCCAGTCCTTTTCGAATTTCTCGTCGTAGTAATCCGCAAAACGGTCGATCCAGCGCCACCATGTGGTCTTTCCCTTCATTTCCGCCTCCAGAACGTCCTCTATATAAGTGACAACGTCAATCATCTTGTCCTTGGGCACGTAGAGGGCCGCCCCTTCTTTTTGTGACTTCATGGTATCTTCCGGGGTGAAGGCGTGAGCTGTCAACATAATGGCGATCATATTTCTCCGGGTGGCGATTTTCAAAAGCTCATACCCATTCACACCCATGATATCTAAGATGACAATGTCGAAACGCTCTGCCTCCATGAGTTTCTTTGCCTCTTCAAAGGCTTCGGCCTTGGTAATCTTGGCCATAGCCAACAGATCTTCCAGAGTTTCCAAGACGTCAGGTTCATCATCCACGATCAGGATCCGTTTTCCCTTAATCAAGTCCTTCTTCGTCATAATCATATCCTCCTGCTGAGTGTTAAACTGCCAGAACTTATAAACCATTTTTTCATAAACTACATTAATTTTTCTATCGTTTGTCTTTAAAAGAATTTGGCGCTGTGGGTATGGACGTAATCCCCGATCTTCCTCATACGGCTCAATTCCTCCGGGTTGAGAGGCCCAAGTTCAAGGGTCCTCAATCCTTCTCTCATCTGGACCTGGTCTTTGGGGCCGCAGACACACACATCCACTCCAGGGTTGGAAAGCACAAATCGGTAACAGTCGCTGGCCGATGGCGGGTTCTCGCCCGGTGGCATCTTTTTCGCGTTCAAAAGCTGGCCCCAGCGTGTGGCCGTGTATGAGACAGCCCCGGGCCTCGCCTCGCCCTTAATATGGGGGAAGATTTCCTGCTCCGCTCCCCTGTGGGCCGCGTTGTACCGGACGTGAAAGAGATCAAAAATCCTTGATTCGGCAAGACAAGGAAAGAGTGAACGATTGTGTCCGGATAATCCTAAGAAACGAAAGAGCCCCTTTTCCTTCATATCCATGGCCTTATCCATTATCCTCTTTGCCGGGGTCTTGTTGTGCCAGCCCAAATATATTCGTGTGCTCTAGTAGGTCGGTCCTTTACGCTTTCAGGCATTGCATT
>JAOZQV010000106.1 GCA_029932035.1 Deltaproteobacteria bacterium
TGAACAGAATCTTATTCCCGGCTTTATCCATCTGTCTATCGGAGAAGAGGCATCCTCTGTCGGCACCTGTTCTGTGCTCCGTAAGGATGATTATGTGGCGAGTACACACCGCGGGCACGGGCACATGATTGCCAAGGGGGCTGATCCGCGGTTGATGTTTGCCGAATTATTAGGGAAATCGAGCGGCTATTGCAAGGGGAAGGGAGGCTCCATGCATATTGCAGATTTCTCGATAGGGATCCTTGGCGCCAATGGCGTGGTTGGAGGAGGGTTTCCCATTATCGTAGGGGCCGGTCTTTCCATTAAACTGAGGAAGAGCGACCAGGTTGGAGTAGTTTTTTTTGGAGACGGCGCTTCCAACAGGGGAACATTTCATGAAGCCGTAAACATGGCCGCGATCTGGAAACTCCCTGTCATATTTATCTGTGAGAATAACCTCTATGCATCCACAACCCCTTCTAAATATACATTGGCAGGCGGATCAGTGGCAGAAAGGGCCAGGGCCTATGGAATCCCCGGGTTTGTCACGGATGGAGACGATATCCTGGAAGTCAGAAAGACTGTAGCCAAGATGGTCAAAAGTGCGAGAGAGGGAAAAGGCCCAAGCATTGTAGAAAACAAGACATACCGCTATCGAGGGCATTTTGAGGGAGATCCCCAGAAGTACAGGTCCCGGAAAGAGATCGAAGGGTTCAGGAAAAAGAGCGATCCCATTGAGCGTTTCAGGGCCTTCTTAAAAAGGGAAGGTGCCCTCTCTGATAGATCATACAAGGCTTTTAAAACTGAGGTAGAACAAGAGATTGAGAAATCATTAAAATATGCCTATGATGCACCTCTGCCAAGACCAGAGGAGGCCATGGAAGACCTCTTTGTGAACCCCTGAGGGAGGAGATAATGACAGACAGAATTATGTCATGCACCGAGGCCTTAGCTGAGGCCTTGGCTGAAGAGATGAAAAGAGATGAAACGATTTTTATTATTGGGGAGGACCTCACTGCCCACGATGGGATCTTCGGGCAGTTCAAGGGACTTCATCAAGGGTTTCCAGGCAGGATCATTGATACACCCATATCAGAGACGGCCATAGTGGGCGCCGGCTTAGGCGCTGCCCTGACGGGGATGCGGCCTCTTGTTGACCTCCATTTCGCAGATTTTTTTACCACTGCCATGGATGAAATTGCCAATCAGACCGCCAAGATCCGCTACATGTTCGGGGGCCAGGTAAAGATACCGATGGTTATATGGGCCCCGGATGGAGGAGGGCTCTCGGCAGCCGCCCAGCATTCTCAATCTTTGGAAGGCTGGTTTGTCCATACTCCCGGACTCAAGATAGTGGTGCCTTCGGAGCCGGCCGATGTCAAAGGCCTCATCAAAACTGCTGTCAGAGAGGATGATCCGGTCATCTTTTTTCAGCACAAAAAGTTGTTTGCCCAAACCGGGCCTGTGCCTGAGGAGGAATATCTTATCCCCTTGGGCAAGGGGGATATCAAGAGAGAGGGAAGCGATATCACCCTTATCACCTATTCCAAGATGACCTATCTCTCCCTCGAGGCATCCGAACAATTGGGCGGAGAGGGGATTGACGTAGAGGTAATTGATCTTAGGACATTGAAGCCGCTGGATTTTGACCTCATTGCCGGTTCTGTGAAAAAGACCAATAATGTCCTCATTGTCCATGAGGCCTGCCTGACCGGTGGTTTTGGCGGAGAGATAGCTGCTAAGATAGGCGAGGAGCTCTTTGATTATCTCGATGCCCCCGTCACAAGAATCGGGGCGAGAGATGTCCCCATTCCATTCAGCCCGATCATGGAGAACTTTGTCCTGCCCCAAGTGAACGATATTATCAACGGGGTAAAAAAGGTCCTTAATCGATAGGAGACGCATAAATGATTGAGATCACGATTCCCAAGCTCGGACTCACCATGGAGAGCGCCAAATTAGTTCGCTGGGAGTTCAGCTCCGGAGATGAGGTAAAAGAGGGTGAGATATTACTCGTCATAGAGACCGACAAGGTAAGCTTTGAGGTCACTGCTCCGGCAGACGGTATTATCCATCCCGTAGCGTTAGAAGGGAGCACCTGCGAAGTGGAAGAGACAGTCGGTTATCTATCCGGGGACCGCGAGGAATATGAGCAGATAATCAAGGAACACCCCCCTGCTGCGATCGAAACACCTCAGAAAGTCGAGGCTGCCGAGTCCGGAGCTGTGCCACCACCGACTGCTGCCGTTCCCTCGCCTGCCGGGCCTGGAGGCCGTATCAAATCCTCTCCTCTTGCCAGGTTCATGGCCGCTGAGCATGGCCTGGATCTAACGACCATAAGCGGTTCAGGGCCCGGTGGCAGGATTGTAAAGGCCGATATGGTTCGTGTCCTGGAAGAAGGGCCTGCCTTCCCTGGCAAAAGGGCTGCCGGACTGCCTTATACTGCGGCCGATGCAATGGCCAAAGAGCCCCTCGAAAGCATTCCCATACAGGGCGTGCGAAGGGTCATCTTCGATAATATGTATCAAAGCCTGAGCCAGTCCGCGCAGCTCACCCTCCATACAGAGGCCTGTGCAGAGTCCATTGTCGCCTTGCGGGAACGTCTCAGAGAGAAGGATCAGGGAATCTCCTACAACGCCATCCTGATGAAGATCACTGCCGCTGCCCTCCGTCTGCATCCCAAAATAAACGCCAGCGTAGATGGAGATACCATCCATGTGTGGAGGCAGATCCACATGGGCCTGGCCATGGAAGCTAATGACGCGCTTATCGTTCCGGTTGTCAGAAATCCCGATCTGAAAACCATTTCTGAGATAAATCATGATATAGTGGACCTGATTAACAGGACAAGAGATAATAAACTATCCCCCGATGACCTGACAAACGGGACCTTTACCATATCAAATCTTGGATTTGCCGATATAGACTTCTTCACTCCCATTATCCGGCCCCCTGAGAGCGCCATATTGGGCGTTGGCAGAATTGTCCAGAAGCCGGTTGTTAAAAACGAAGCTATTGTACCAGAGCAGCGTATCGGGCTGAGCCTCACCTTTGATCACCGGATCATCGACGGCGCGCCTGGAGCCAGGTTCCTGAAAACAGTCAAAGACATGATCGAAGACCCTGTCTTGATGATCAGTTGATGGAGGAAGGGATGACGCAGGTAGTTTATGATGTAATCGTGTTAGGAGGAGGGGCAGGAGGTGTGCCTGCCGCAATCAGGGCTGCACAGTTAGGGGGGAGAGTCGCCATTATAGAGCATAATAACCTTGGCGGACTCTGTATGAATCAAGGTTGTGTCCCCTTCGGCCACATGATGGCTGCATCTAAGATATTGGGGAGTCTTTCGTTAGGCAAAGAGATGGGCCTCGATTTCTCTCCGGTTTCAAAGGACTATACCACCCTGATAAAACGCCAGAACGAGTTGATTGCCTTTATGCGGCAGGGTGTCGCAGGAGTGCTGAAAAAGAACAATGTAGATTTGATTGAAGGGAGAGGAAGAGTTACTGGAAAGGGGCGGATTGAGGTGAACGGAGAGGCCCTCCAGTGCAAGAATATTATCTTGGCCTCAGGCGCAGGATGGTTGAAGCCTGACTTTCCCGGAGCAGATCTAAAGGGAGTAATCAATAGCGACGATCTTCTAAATATGCCGAAACTGCCAGGGAAAATTCTCCTTTCTGGAAAGAGCCCGTGGTTAATAGAAATAGCCCAGTTTCTTCATCAATTTGATTCTGAAGTCATCCTGACAACAGAAGAAAAAAACATCCTTCCCAATGAGAACAAGACCATCAGAACTCGGCTTTCAAAGACTCTGAAAGACCAGGGGGTCAAGATACTTACAAATGTGGAAATAACCAGGCTAACGAAAAAAAAGGATGGTCTCCATGCTGTCCTTGTAAGAAAGGGTAAGGAGGAGAGAATCGTCGTTGACCGGGTGATCGCGCTCAGGAGGGGGGCATCTTTAACCGATCTGAGTCTTGATGCAATCGGTCTAAATGAAAAAGGCAAATTCATCCAGGTTGATGACCACATGGCCACCAGCGTGGAGGGCATCTATGCCATCGGGGATATCGCAGGCCCCGAGCAAAGGCATTATTCCCATCTGGCATCTACCGGTGGCATCATCGCCGCTGAAAATGTCATGGGGATGGACACTCTTTTTGACCACCGGACGATTGCCAGGGTCCTCTTTACCCAGCCCCAGGTGGCGTGTGTAGGGCTTACCAACAAAGATGCAAAAAGGGCTGGGTATGATGTAATCACAGGCTCTGCCCCCCTTTCCATGAACCCTTTCGGTATGCTTATATCACAGAATAATGGAATGGTGGAGATTGTGGCCGAACAAAAATATGGTGAGATCCTCGGCATCCATATTATCGGTGAGGGGGCGTGCGAGATGGCAGGCCAGGCCGTTCTCGCTATCCAGATGGAGGCTACCTTAGAAGAGCTGACAAGGGCAGCTTTTCCCCACCCCACCCTTAGTGAATCGCTTGTAGAGGCGGCACGGGAGTGCCTCGGCAGGCCGATTTTTCTCCCCTGACTCGTTACAAAACTATCACAATAGGAACAAATATGGATCTTGAAATTTTTGAGAAAATGGATGAGTCTCAACTTAAGAAATATATTGAATTTCTCCTGTGGCACTACAGGGTGATGGATGCATTCTGGTTTATTTATGTGGGCGAACGTTTTGACCAACCCACCGCTGAACAACTCAATGAACAGGTCTGGAGCCGTGTGGCCGGCATGGCGGCAAAAAATCTCCTGCCAAGGTTTGATATCCAAGAAAGGGGACTCGAAGGATTTGTAAAGGCCTTGAGATTCTTTCCCTGGTGCATCCTTGTGGGCTATGAAATAAAAGAATCAAAAGACGAGGTAATCATATCCGTACGATCCTGTCCCACCCAGGAGGCGCGGCTCAAGAGGGGCTTAGGAGAGTTTGTATGCAGGGAGATGCACCGCGGGGAATTTGCAGGTTTTGCCCGGGCAGTAGATGAAAAGATTCAGGTTGAATGCCTTTTCGCACCCCCTGATCCCCACCCCGAAGATATGTTTTGCAAGTGGCGATTTTATCTTGAAAATCCTGATTAGGATCTATCTGCGCCGGTGAGATAGTTTTTATCTAAAGATCCGTAAATGACCGGGCGTGACTCCATAGGAGGGGGGATGAACCCGAAGACGAGTTCAAGGAAGACCGTTATTATGCGGTAAGTCGCACCCCATAGCACCTCCCTCTCATCCCGGTCCTGGTTCAGAAAGCAGGGAAAATCCTGCGTTATTCTCTTTCTCCCATTATTCCGGAAAGTTCCCATGTTCAGGCGATAACAGGCATAACGATCCGCATTAAGCAGGTCTCTCAGCGGGATGTAAACAATCTTTTCAACTTCCCAGTTGGCAAAAAACCGCTTTTGACCGGTAATCCATCCCGCCATAGGATAGATAACCCTGTGAAACATCTCAAGCCTTTGAGGAGGCAGGGGACCTAAGAATTTCACCAACAGTGGATTCAGGCGCATTTCCTCAAGGCTCTCCCGGAGGCTGGCGGCAAAAAGAAGCGCCAGTCTGCGAGACTCCCCCTGCCGCAGGTCCCGCCACCTGTGCCAGTAAGGCCAGCGTGCCAAGGGAAAGAGGGGCAAACTTAGGATCTTTGATAGATAGAAATCGGAACGAGGGATAATCCTACCGCCGGGGAAGCAAAGATCTCCTGCCTGTTTTACCCTTTTGGATCGCTTATTAAGGATAAGACAGGGCTCAGGAGAAGCCCTCAAATTATCGCAATGCTGGCCCAAAAGGAACAGGACGGCAGACGTAGACGAAAAACCGGAGATGCCTTTTGGAAAAAAGCGTTCACATCTGCTTCTATCGTTAAGCACACGCAAAAGGTGGTCAATAAAAGCTGAAGAATCTCCTAATAGAGTCAGCATACCCTATACCATTTGGTGAAATTGCTATAGCGTTTCAGATAATGATTCTGGCAAGGCCAGAGGGAAGAAGCCGAGTAAGCCGTACAATTAGTACGTCGTCGAGGATTCTGACCGATAACGCAGTCCAAAATCTTTATCTGGAAGGCTATACCGGCATCCATAGATAGAGCGCTATTCACAGGCTCGATGGCGCTTCTCTCTAATCGTTCGTCTAAGATATCTTGTCGCCCGCAAGAAAAATAGAACGATATCAAGAAGATTGACAACAGATTCCTTGCTATCCTTCTGTGTTTCATACTATATCAAACCCCTCTTGAATGATTATAATAAGTTTCAGGTTGCGGGTCGCGGGTTATTAACCGTCAATTGTCAATAGTAAATAGTAAATAGTCAATAGTCAATTCCAAGGGGTTGCAGGTTACGAGTTTAGGCACTTTAGGCACTTTAGATCACTTTAGGCATTTTAGGCACTTCTGACCAACTATGACATCAAACCCTGCCAAAGGATATCTATGCGTCGTGGCAGCCGCCATTATGTGGGCCTCTTCAGGGGTTGCAGGCAAAGCGCTTTTCGCCGGGGGCATTACCCCCTTTGAGCTGGTGCAGGTCAGGGTCACCGTGTCGACCCTGCTGTTGGCAATCGCTTTCGGTTTACATTCCAGGGATCTTTTCAGGATTCGCGGCAGGGATTTTGTCTATTTCTTCATTTTAGGCGGGGTCGCCATGGCCCTTGTACAAATCACCTATTTTTACGCCGTCAGCAAGATTCAGGTAGCTGCTGCTATATTTCTCCAGTATCTTGCACCGATCATGGTGGCCTTTTTCTCCATCTGTTTCTGGAAAGAACGTCTGACGCTTATTAAATCCCTTTCCATTGTTATTTCCCTCGGAGGTTGCTACCTCGTGGTAGGAGGGTACAACCTCCATCTCATACAAATGAACCGGGTGGGAATCTTGTGTGGTTTGGCTTCAGCCCTCTGCTTTGCTTCATACACGCTTTTTGGCGAGAGAGGGATGCACCGGTACTCCCCCTGGACCGTTCTTTTTTATGCCTTTCTTTTCGCCACGTTCACCTGGCACATCATTTACCCCCCCTTTCAATATCTCAAGGCTGGGTACAGCCTGAATCAGTGGGGATGGCTCTTCTACATTTCTGTGATTGGCACCTTAATCCCCTTTGCCCTATTCTTTATCGGGGTAAATTTCATCCGATCGACCCGTGCCTCCATTACGGCAACACTGGAACCTATTTCGGCAGGCTTTTTTGCCTATTTCTTTCTCGGTGAGGCACTGGAACCTTTGCAGGTTGTCGGAGGCACCATGGTTGTGGGGGCCATTGTACTGCTTCAACTGAGACGGGAGCATGATGAACTGGCCCCTGTCATGATCCGCTCCCGTTCCAATAAGAAACCAGGCCGAACCCCTTAGGAAAGCAGATCGGGCCCTTTTTGTCTCAGAACCCGTGAATACCTACCTCTTTCACCTAACCAAAACTTTACACCACCCTAACAGAATGCTAACATTTTAGAATTACATTGCGCTCGTATGAGGTTTCGCATGAGAGAGAAATTATGACTAAAGAACAGATCCTTATTGTAGATGATGAAGAAGATATCCTGGAATTGGTGAGATTTAACCTATTAAAAGAAGGTTATCAGGTTATCTGCGCCGCAACTGGGGAGAAAGCCGTTGAAATCGCCCGATCAGGACTCCCTGATCTTGTTGTGTTAGACCTGATGCTTCCCGGGATGGATGGACTTGAGGTGGCAAAATTTCTCAAGAATGACCCGAAAACACAAAATATCCCGATTATAATGTTAACAGCCAAAGGTGAAGAATCGGACGTTGTGACAGGTCTGGAATTAGGCGCCGATGACTATGTCACAAAACCGTTTAGCCCGAGGATCCTGATGGCCAGGGTGAAAGCGGCGCTCCGGAGAAAGGTAGGAGAACCTTCGGACGGGTCGGAAGCAGTAAAAATCCATAATCTAATCATTCATCCGGGGCGCCGTGAGGTCAGAGTGGACAACGAACCGGTAGATCTGACCTTTACGGAATTCGAAATCCTGAGTTACCTCGTGCGAAGACCGGGTTGGGTATTTACCCGTTTTCAGATTGTCGACGCGGTTCGAGGATCAGACTATTTCGTCACTGACCGTTCTGTGGATGTCCAGATCGTCGGTCTCAGAAAAAAACTGGGGCCTGGCGGCAAGTTTATCGAAACCGTTCGAGGAGTCGGGTATCGATTCAAGGAGTAGTACGCCATGCCGGGGAAAAAACGATTATTCTGGCAACTCTATCCTTCCTATTTGCTGATAACCCTCATCTCTCTTGTGGCAGTAACGTGGTACGCCTCAAGCTCCATAAGAGACTTTTATACTGAACAAACAATCTCCGATCTTGAGGCGCGTGCCCGCCTTTTTGAACAGCAAATCTCAGAACATATTGATCCCTTAGATGCGAAAACCATAGACCAGATCTCAAAGAAGGCGGGTAAGCATGCGTTGACCCGGATAACCGTCATACTTCCCTCAGGCAAAGTAGTCGGCGATTCTGATGAAAATCCCGCGACCATGGATAATCACGCCGATCGTCCGGAATTCATTGGGGCCATAAAAGGAAACCGCGGAACCTCCATAAGACATAGCATAACCCTTGATAAGGACCTGATGTACGTGGCAGTTCGTCTTAAGAGAAGGGCTCATACCATTGCCGTGGTCAGAACTTCAATCCCCATGACCTCCATTGACGATGCCCTCAAGATCATCCAGGTTAAGATCTTGCTCGGGGGGCTGGTTATGGCGCTGTTTGCCGCAATCCTCAGTCTCTTTGTATCACGCCGCATTACCAGTCCTATCGAACAGATCAGAAGCTGGGCCGAGTCCATTGCTCGGGGTGAATTTCAACTCAAGCCGTCGGTCCGGGCATCCGAAGAGATCAAGGCCCTTTGCGAGTCACTGAGCCGGATGGCAGAAGATCTTCGTGAACGGATAGACATAGGTGTCCGCCAGCGAAACGAAATTGAAGCAATGTTTTCGAGCATGATCGAAGGGGTCATTGCCCTTGACATGGAAGAGCTCGTTATCAACATGAATCAGGCCGCTGCCGAGATCTTAGGCTGCGACCTGTCTGCGGCCAAGGGGAGGAGCATACAGGAAGTGGTCCGCAACACTGCTCTCCACGAATTCGTCAGGGAGACCATATTGGCCCACAATGCAATTGAAAAAGATATCCCTATCTCCTTCCATGGTGAAGGCCTCGTAAATGGACACGGCACTTTACTTCGTGATGCAGAAGGGAAGCAAATCGGCGCACTCATCGTTTTGAACGATGTTACACGTCTCCGAAAGCTCGAAAATATCCGGCGTGATTTTGTCTCCAATGTCTCTCATGAAATAAAAACCCCCATTACTGCCATCAAGGGCTTTGTTGAAACGCTCCGTGACGGCGCAGTAACAAACCCTGAAGATGCTGAGCGTTTTCTGGGAATCATCGAAAAACATGTTGATCGCCTTGAGGCAATCATAGAAGATCTTCTTAACCTATCTAAGATCGAGCAGGAGTCGGAAAAGGAGGGAATTACGCTTGTTAAAAGCCGGATTAGTGAAATCCTCCAGAGTGCTGTACAGGCATGTCACGTTAGAGCTGCTCACAAAGAGATAAATATCGAGATTTCCTGTGCCGAATCCATGGTCGAGAAAGTTGACCCATCTTTGATAGAACAGGCCGTCGTGAACCTCCTCGATAACGCCATCAAATATAGTGATGACGGGGGTATCGTCAGGGTGGAGGCGGCTCAAGGGGAGGATGAAGTCACGATTGCCGTGCAGGACCAGGGAGCCGGCATAGACAAAAAACACCTGTCCCGTCTTTTTGAGCGATTCTACCGTGTGGACAAGGCGAGGAGCAGGCAATTAGGGGGAACGGGTTTAGGCCTCGCTATTGTCAAGCATATTGTACAGGCACATGGTGGGAAGGTATTAGTGGAAAGCACTTTAGGCAAAGGGAGTACCTTTACAATCCACCTCCCCTTTGCTTAAGTGTCTCATAGATCGGCCTTGCTTGATTTTTCGGAATCACCTTGAATTGACAATATTAGGTTGCGGCCTCATATTGCCTGCCATAAAATTGAAACCAAACTATCTAATGATTGTACATCAAGAAGCCTGATAAAATTTCAAAAGACTCCCAATATTCAGGCAGTCCAGCTTGTCAAACAGTAATCGTAAATACCTGAAAGGTCCTAATTCATATTTCTGGTTTGCGGCTGAAGGAGAATTAGATGCCGGAAATAATTTTTTATGCTGATTTTAAGCAGCCTTTAGCAATGAGACCGACAGTTGATAGCTAAGGGCTGAAAGAGCCTGCTCTATTCGCGGTAGCTTGGTTTGGTGCCGGGGAGAGAGCATTCGGCGTATTTCCTTTTCATCCACACCCAGCTTGCGCGCCAGTTCGGACTTACTGATGCCAGATTCACATACCGCAATATAAAGGGCTGCCTTGGCAGACATTCGGGCTGTCAGCGGAATAGAGTGATGTCCTTTGACAACAGATGAAGGGAAAGGGAAATCAAGGTTGTCAGCAATGGAAACGGCAATGGCTTCTTCCAGACAATCACGTGCTTCC
>JAOZQV010000467.1 GCA_029932035.1 Deltaproteobacteria bacterium
GTTCGAAGGGTTTTCCCGGTTCCAGGCCCGAGGAAGAGGGAACGATATCAGCAGATGTCATGATAATGGCCTGCTGCCCCGGCCGGACGAGAGCGCCCTCAAAAGAAGGAAGTTCCATGGTCACCTCAAATTGAGTGGGATCAATGACCACCATGGGGATGGTTTTGAGCAGGGCCTCCTCACTGCTGACGTTTACAAGATTGGGTGCGAAATAGTCCCCTTTGTTAATATTGACGTAGGTTAGCACACCGTCAAAAGGGGCATAGATGCTGCTCCGTTCCATGGGCAGCTTGGCCTGTTTTATGCGGGCACGGGCGGCCTTTACCCCGGATAGGGCGGCTTCCAGCCTGGCCTTGGCAGATCTTACAGCAGCGCGGGCCGTTTTGGCGCGGGTTCTTGCTACGTCCAGTTCAACCTTGGAAATGGCTTTCACCTTATAGAGTTTCTCGTGACGCTTTAGGTTATCCTCGGCAAGCTCTTGTTGGGCCTCCGCCTCCGAGATTTGAGACCGGGCCACCTTCACCTGTTGCAGGGATCCCACCAGCCCTGAACCGGTCACTTTCAACTGTTCTACATGCTCACGTTTATCTAAGGATGCCAGAAGTTCCCCAAGCTTTTCTCCTTTTTTTGGCCCCCGCACCCGGGTCCCCCCACGTACGGTCTGACCGTCCTCCATTAGCTTGACATAAGTCACCTTTCCCTGGCTTTCAAAGGTAAGGAATTCGCGACGGACGGCCCTGGCAGTTCCCTCACCGAAAACGAGTGCCTGGATCGGCCCGGTTACGGCCCGTATGCAGCGAACAGGAAGTGGGGCAGTCTCTCTGCTCTTGAGATTATCCTTTTCTTGAGCGTGATCCGAAACCCGCTTCACGGCCATAGCGCTGACAGCAATGATTAGGAGCAGCAGGGGAACCAGGAACAGGACCCTTCGTTTCCATGAATTAGCCATAGGGATATCCTTTCTTAATAAAGACGAATTACCCTACTTCACTACGACATGGTGCGGAGGTAGTCAAGTTCTAACATTATGGGCCGTTTTCAAGCTCCAGGTTTAAAGTTTAGATTGACATCCTTGGAGGCCTGTTTTAATGAATATCCAACGATATAAAAGGAAATGGAGGGAAAAGAAATGAAGGTCCAAACTTCTCTGGTCTGGTCAGGGGTGCTTTTCATCATGTCCCTAACTTTCTTCCCTGGAGACGGGCTGGCAGCGGACAAAAAGGTCTACACCCTGGACGAATGTGTCAAGGAGGCATTGGACAATAACTGGAGACTCAAAGCGAGGAAGGAAACCATCGACCAGGCCGGGTATGTTAAGAACCAGGCCAGGGCGGATTTCCTGCCCAAATTGAGCACGTCTTACGGTTACACCAGGTACAAGTCGCTTAGAACGATGGAAATTGAGGGAAGCACTCTTGATATTGGCAGTTTGAATAATTATCAGTGGAAAGGGACTGTCACACAGCCTATCTTTACAGGATTTGCCCTGATCAGTACATACAGGCTTGCCGAATTGGGCATCGATCAGTCTGAGTTAGAGGTGCAACTGGAGACCCTGGATCTGGCCCTAAACGCAAAAACAGCTTACTTCGATATCCTTACAGCAGACAACGCCGTGGAAACAGCTGAGAAGGCGGCCGATGCCCTGGAATCCCATGCAGAAGTGGCGCGGAATTTTTACAAGGTAGGGATGATTCCCATCAATGACCTCCTGCAGTCAGAGGTAGAGGCCAGCAATGCGAAACACTATGTGATAAGAGCCCGAAATGGGGCCCGATTAGCCCGCGCTAAACTGAATGCGATTTTGTCCAAGCCTGTCAATGCCGAGATAGATGTCGTAGACATCAAGGTCCATGAAACACATAAGGGGGACTTCCAGGAATACCTCGAACAGGCCCTCAGGAACCGACCTGAGATGAAGCTCATAGAGAACAATCTTCTTCAGACAGACCAGGTGATAAGGCTTGCTGAAAGCAAAAACTATCCCGAGGTTGTGTTTATTTGGGAATACACGAAAGAGGGCGACACCCTTTCGGTTGATGGAGGGGGCGGGCACGAGCCAAGCAACTGGGCAGCACAAGCTGCGTTGAAGTGGACATTCTGGGAATGGGGCAAGACTTACTATACGGTAAAAGAGCAGGAAAGTGTCAAGAATGAACTCCTAAAGACCAAGATGCAGTTGGAAGAAGATATACAGCTTCAAATCAAAGATGCGGTGCTAAACATAGAAACGGCGGAGGCAAATATTCCGATTACACGTAAAGCAGTTGAACAGGGTGAAGAAAACCTGAGGGTCAGCCAGGAACGCTATAAGGCCCAGGTAAGCACTTCAACCGAATTACTTGATGCCCAGAGATATTTGACCGATGCGAGAGTCTTTTACTTTAATGCGCTGTTTCAGTACCATCTGGCCAGGGCCAGTCTGCAGAGGGCCATGGGTACTTATTAGGTGTGGCGACCAAACATGATTCAGCTATTTGACCTGACCAAAAAATTCGGGCCCAATGTCGCTCTAAATGATATCAGGCTGAGAATTCGCCAAGGAGAATTTGTTTTTGTGACCGGCCCGAGCGGCGCTGGAAAAACGACCCTTCTAAGATTGATCTTTGGAGCCGAAAAACCTGCCAGCGGTTACATACTTATAAATGCTATCAACCTGAATAGGATCAGCAGGCCAAAACTTGATCTCCTGCGCCGGAAGATCGGTTTTGTGTTCCAGGATTTTAAGTTGCTTCCCAAAAAAACGGTATCTGAAAACGTGGCCATTGCTTTGGAGGTAAT
>JAOZQV010000468.1 GCA_029932035.1 Deltaproteobacteria bacterium
TGCATATTCCGGTCCATTCCGTCCACCCAATCCGGGCCATTCCGTCCACTGATTCCGATTGATTCCGTCCACCCATTCCGGAGCATTCCGTCCGGTTCGGTTTAAGTTTAGGAACACCACACGACGCTGGATAAAATTGTTAGTAAATCGTAGTCTTCCTCATTTTATCTGAGGAGGATTCAAACAGTGACAAAAGGACGATTATCCATGCGTAAAATAAAGGAAATTTTACGGCTCAAATTTGATCAGCAAATGAGCAATCGGAAGATTGCAAAAAGCTGCGGAACATCCCACAGCGTTGTTGCAGATTATTTGTGTCGTGCAAAAAAAGCAGGATTGGATTGGTTGCATATTGCAAAAATGAATGATGCCGAGATTGAGACAAAACTGTTCCCAAATAAGGCAAAGAAAACAAAATCCGGACGAAGAATGCCGGTTATGGAAAAAATTCATGTTGAACTTAAAAAAAAGGGGGTTACCCTTCAATTACTCTGGCATGAATATAAATATGCCAATCCGGAAGGCTACCAGTACAGTCAATACTGCGAGTTGTATCGCCGATGGGGCCGGAAGCTGGATGTTTCCCTCCGGCAGCAACATCGTGCCGGTGAAAAGCTTTTCATAGATTATGCGGGGCAAACCATCTCCATCATCAATCCGACCACAGGCAAGTCAACACAAGCACAGATATTCCTGGCAACGTTTGGGGCCAGTTGTTATACCTACGTAGAAGCCTCTCCCTCCCAGGCACTGCCCTTTTGGATCAAATCACACATCCATGCCTTTGAGTACTTTCAAGGTGTCAGCGCACTTCTTATCCCTGATAATCTTAAGTCAGGGGTTAATAAGGCGTGCCGCTATGAGCCGGATCTAAATCCAACGTACCATGAACTGGCCAAGCATTATGGCACCACGGTAATACCGGCAAGGGTCCGGAAACCCAAGGACAAAGCGAAAGTAGAAAATGCCGTAAAAATTGCAGAAAACTGGATACTTGCTGCACTCAGAAACCATACTTTTTTTAGCCTGGGCGAGCTGAATCAAGCTATCTCTCAAAAGCTCGAAGATTTCAACAACAGGAAATTCCAAAAGCTGGATACGACCCGGCGTGAACTTTTTCTTACAGTTGACAAGCCCGCTTTGAAACCTCTTCCTACAAATCGCTATGAATATGCGGATTGGGCAAAAGTTCGGGTTAATATGGACTACCATATAGAGGTGGACCGACACCATTACAGCGTTCCTTATCCGTTAGTAAGAGAGCTTTTGGATGTTCGGATAACTGATACCATTGTTGAAGTCTTACACAAGAATCAGCGAGTTGCCAGCCACGTTCGGAGCTATGAGCAGGGCGAGCAAACCACTTTGATAGCGCACATGCCAAAATCTCATCAGAAATATCTTGAGTGGACCCCTTCACGGCTTTTGAGTTGGGCAGAAAAAAATGGAACAAATACCAACCGGTTGTTCAAAAAAATAATGAAAAAGAAAACTCACACGGAGCAGGCCTTCCGATCCTGTCTTGGCATCATGCGTCTTGGAAAAGGTTACACAGCAGAACGTCTGGAAGCGGCATGCACACGTGCCTTTTTCATCCAATCATTTTCCTATAAAAGCGTTGCATCGATCCTTAAAAATGGTCTCGACCAGCAGCCCCACCCTTTTGGAGAGGATCGGATAAAAGTGTCTCCAGTAAAGCACCCCAATATCCGTGGAAACCAATATTATAAATAAAATAAGGAGATTATATAACCATGCTTAACGAACAAACGATGGAAAAACTTATTGCAATGAAGCTAAATGGAATGGCCGATGCCTTCAAAGAACAGCTTGAACAGCCCGACATACACGAACTGTCTTTTGAGGAGCGGTTTGGGTTACTGGTGGATCGCCACTGGATCTGGAAAGAAGATCGACGAATGAAACGCCTCCTTCGGAATGCAAAGCTTAAAATTAACGCCTGTATTGAGGACATTAATTATAAAATCCCGCGTGGCATCGACAGGTCCGTGGTCTTGAGGCTTGCAAGCTGTCAGTGGATCCAGAGTACCCAGAACATTATCATCACGGGTCCCACCGGTGTTGGGAAAACTTATCTGTCCTGTGCATTTGCCAACAAGGCCTGCAGAGAGGGGTTTGCTGTTTTGTATAGAAGGGCTCCGAGGCTCTTCCAGGAAATCGCTATAGCCAGAGCTGACGGAAGCTATACCAAGCTGATGAACAAATTTGCTAAAGCAAAACTTTTGATTATAGATGACTTTGGGCTAGCACCTTTGTCAGACCCAGAGCGAAGGGAACTCCTTGAAGTGATTGAGGACCGGCAGGGGCTATCATCCACCATCATTGTCAGTCAGGTTCCGATTGGAAACTGGCATGAAAGCATCGGAGACCCAACCATTGCCGACGCAATTTTGGATCGACTCATTCATAATGCTCATAAATTTGATTTAGAAGGGGACTCGATGAGAAAACATATCATGGCAAAGGGAAATTGATAGTAACAAAATAACAGAGGACCGAATAATGATAGGCAATGAACAGGATCAAGCATACACGAAGAAAGAAATCGAAGAAATAGTTAAAATGGTACGTCTGGAGCTATATAACAATGGTGAGTTTTGTGGGACCAGGGCTATTAAAGAAAAATTGGAGGACTATTATGAGATCAATCCATTACCGTCTGAAAGTACAATTGGACGTATATTAGCCCACCATGGTTTAACCAATGGCAGAACGGGGTGGTGCTAATAACATATGTTTATTATGGTTCCAAAAATGGA
>JAOZQV010000107.1 GCA_029932035.1 Deltaproteobacteria bacterium
CGAGCCAGGAGATTTTCATGGGAAGAGACAGCACAGAGGACGTTTGAGGTGTTTGAGGTGGTATTTAAATCATGAGTGAACGGACCATCGTCTTGCACGATTTTTTCAACGCCCCTGACGGGGGGGGGAAGGTGGCCACGATCTTGGCGGGGTCCTTTCATCCCGAGTTGTTTACCGGTGAGCTAAATGAGGACTCCTTCCCAGATGGGTACTTCAGGGAGGTGAGGCCCAAGAGTCTTGAGGCATATGAAACATCTCCCCGCTGTCTCAGATTTTCAAAGATTTTTCAGCTCTGGTGGGCATTTGCCCATTTTCCCGCCGCGGCAACTTCATGGACCATCTTCAGTGGATCGCTTTCCCCTTTAGCGCACAAGAAGATTACGGGGAACAAGATCTATTACTGTCTCACGCCACCGAGGCTCCTCTATGACCAGAAGTGGTTTATGTCGCAACAGGTCCCTGGGTGGCAGAGGCCTTTTTTGAGGGTGGTCATGTCTCTATACCGGCTTGCATATGAGCGAGCGGTACGCGGGATGGATATCATCATTACTATTTCGGAAACCGTCAGGGCACGAACAATGAGATATTTAGGGCATGATAGCTCAGTTGTCTACCCTCCCTGCGAAACAGATAGGTTTAGATGGATTGAACAGGGGAATTATTTCCTCTCCACTGCGAGGGTGGATCCCCTGAAGCGGGTAGACCTGATAGTCAGGGCTTTTAAGGAGATGCCGGATAAGAGGCTGGTTGTGGTTTCGGGTGGGATGGATTTGCCCAAGATGCAGAGGATGACAGAGAAGGCGCAAAATATAGATGTATTAGGTTGGGTTGATGATGAGAAACTTTGCGATCTTATGGGGAGGTGTATTGCCACGATCTATATTCCAAGGGATGAGGATTTTGGTATTTCCCCTGTGGAGTCTATGGCGGCCGGCAAGCCCGTGATCGGGGTGCAGGAGGGGGGGTTGCTTGAGACGGTTGGGTATCAGGGGTCGGGGGTCGGAAGTCAGAGTTCAGAAGGGGTAGCAAAAAGTGGTTTGTTGATTACTGATTGCGGAGTATTGGTTCCAAAGGAACCAGAGGTGGAGCATGTTATTAAGGCGGTGGAATGGATGAGGCCAAAAAAGGCATTCGGGATGCGGGGGAGCTGTGAGGAGCGGGCGAAGCGATTTGACACGGATGTTTTTCTTCAAAAGATGCGGGATGTGATTGATGGGAAGGTTTCAGTTTAATCTTGAAGGAGTTTCTTGACCTGTTCAAAGGTAAGATGGTCAATCCGAATCGATTTTATCCTTGATCGTTCTCCCGAGATGATCCTGATCTCTCTTTTTGGCAGGCCTAATTTTTTGGCAAGTAATTTCAGCAGCGCCTTGTTTGCCTTACCCTCTATTGCCGGGGCCGTGAGCTTTATCTTGTAGACCCCGTCCTTTTTTCCCACGATCTCATCTTTAGAAGACCGGGGTAAGACCTTCACGTCTATAGTGGTTTTTTTGGGGGCATCTTTCAAAAATCTTGGGGTCTCCGCTCTGTCAGCCAAGACGACCAGCCATCTCTGCAAGGCTCCGAACTAAGAAAGATTGAATAAAAATGATGGCCAAGATCACAAGGATGGGGGAGAGATCCAACCCTCCAAGATTTATGGGGAGCCGCCGTCTTATCTGGTAAAGCACCGGTTCTGTCACGGATGTCAAGAACCGAACGATTGGGTTATAAGGATCAGGATTAACCCATGAGATAACTGCCCGAGCTATAATGATCCACATGTAGAGGGTCAATCCGATATCAATAATTTTGGCTATAGCGGCCAAGAAATTGCTAACAATAAACATTACCTCCGTACCTCCGTACTTATTCCGTATTTATTTCAAATGCCGTCAGAATACCGTGGCATTTACAGGCCGTACCGAGAATCCACTTGCCTGGCTTATTCCCCAAGACCATCTCCGCCGTTCCTTTCAAATCCCCCACCTTGTATCCCCCCAAACCAGGAGCAAGCTGATGACTGCGTATAATGTGGAGATTGAAAGGAGGCAAATGGAGATTTCTTAAGAGAGCGTATAAGGGTTGTTCTCGTTTTTCTCCTGTTATTGTGCAGTGAACAGGCTCCGGACAGTCATCTGGACAGAGAAAATCTGCGTAACTGACCAGCGTCGATCCTTCGCTTGCAGGCCATGCGTTTGGCAGAGGAGGCTTGGTTTCGGGCACGGTCAACTTTCTTATTTTCATGTCTCCTGGCAGAAACTGTATCAGCCATTCATAGGCGAGATGTACCGGAAGCGCAGGAACGACGGTGTTGCTCTGTTTAAGGTAGTGGAAATTCTCTAACAGAAACTGGATTCCGTCTCCTAAGACCTTTTCAATTCGGGGGTCATTGAGATCAGAAAGGGATTTTTCGTCCGGATCCACAACAAAAAGAGGCGAATCAGACCGTTGACACATAATGCGCGCGGCCCTGGCTCCAAAATGGCCGGCGCCTATTATAAAAACGGTATCTTCAGAAA
Source organism: Deltaproteobacteria bacterium (assembly GCA_029932035.1). GTDB lineage: Bacteria > Desulfobacterota > DSM-4660 > Desulfatiglandales > Desulfatiglandaceae > Desulfacyla. The sequence goes on from JAOZQV010000107.1 coordinate 2,502, forward strand.
TTTGGGCTGAATCAATGGCCATTTTGGAGTTCGGGTTACCACGTATTCCATGCGCTTTGCGCTATGCACACGGCTCCTTCCTTACACCTTGTGCCTTACGCCTTACGCCTCAAAAAAATGTGTCAGAGAAGGCCTTAAGCCGGGTTCTGTTTCCCGAAAGGGTCACCCGCCTCCGGGACAATGACCATTCATCTAGCCTCGACGTTACCGTCGAGGTCAAGCGACCTACCCGGGAACTCGGGCGGACCACCCTCAGTCGTTCCCCTATTTGGTTTTGCTCCAGGTGGGGTTTACCAAGCCCCCGCCGTCACCGGCGGGACTGGTGAGCTCTTACCTCACCGTTTCACCCTTACCCCGTCAGACAAAAACCAGTCTGACGGGGCGGTTTCCTTTCTGTTGCACTTTCCTTCCCGTCGCCGGGACTGGGTGTTACCCAGCACCTTGTCCTGCGGAGCCCGGACTTTCCTCCCCCTTGAAGCCAAGGCGGCGGCCATTTGTCCTACTCTGACACGTTATTCTGATAACGTTCATCATCGCCCCAATAGATAATGCGTGTGCAGTTGGGGCAGGCCATAAGCTTATCGCCTCGGAGTAATTCGTTAAATTCCTGTGGCGGAATCCCTAAGTGGCATGTCTGGCACACGCCCTTTATAACCGCGCTGATCCCAATACCGCCCTTACGCGCCCTGAGAGAATCATACCTTTTTAGCAGGTCAGGGTCAACGGCCTGGGAGAATTGCATCCTCTTCTTTTTAATCTTATTAAGTTCTCGATTCAAGGCCTTAAGCCTTTTCAGAATCTCGTTATGATCCAACTCGAACTGTTGCTTCGTCTCTTCGCCTTTTTCCCTGTTGGTGGCGTACTTGGCCTCAAGCGCCTCTACTTTCTCCAAAATATCGATGGCCTTGTCTTCCCAAACCAGTTTTTCCCTCTTTAAATCATCAATCTCCTTCAGAGCGGCTTCGTATTCTTTGTTTGATTTTATATTGGACAATTTAATTTCAGCTTTTTTCAGTCTGTTTTCTATCTCCTCAATCTCCTGCTCTGCCTGCCGCCTATCATGTGTGTATGTCTCAAGCCGGTTTGCCTCTTCTTCCAACTGATCTTCCACTGCTGCCAGTTGCTCTTTAAGCCTTTGGAGCTTCTTGGGCCCGTCCTCTTTTTTGATTTGTAAATCTCTCATCCGAATATCGCAATCCTGGAGGGCGATAAGATTCTTCATTTTTTCTTCCAAATTTTTACCTCGACTGAAACAGTTTGAGATCTATGACCAGATGGGGTCGGTTTCATTCTTGTCTATCTCGAATGTAACCTCCCAACCCTTTGCCTTTAATATCTTGTTCAAATTCTTCACAAAAACCCTGAATGCGATTTTTTCCGTATGAAAGTGGCCCCCGTCGATAAGGGCCATTCCCAAAGATTTGGCCTCTAATGCAACGTGGTGTCCGACATCCCCGGTCAGTAGGAGGTCAGCTCGTTTTTCATAGGCAAGGGTAACGAGACTTCCACCCGATCCCCCCACTACGGCAAGACGATGAATCAGAGCGTCTCTTTGACCGACCACCTTGATATTTTGAGTGCCAAGGACCTTTTTAACGTCCCTTGCCACGGCAGACAATGCAGTCGGTCCTTGCAGATATCCAATCCTCCCCAAGCCCACTCCATTCATTTCGTCAGCATTCTTCAAGACCTCTACATTTCTGAGACCCATAAGATCTGCCAAGATATCGTTTATGCCTCCCCGGGTTGCATCTAAGTTGGTATGCGCAGCCACAATGGAAACCTCCCTCTTTGCAGCTTCTGCAACTACATCACCGGGAAAGGAATTAATATCAAGCCGCGAGAGGGGCTTGAAGATCAAGGGGTGATGGGTGAACAGCAGTTGAGCGTTGGCTTCAGTTGCAGATGTAAGGGCATTAAGTGTCGGGTCGAGGGATGTGAAGACCTTTCTGATTTCTTGAGACAGTGAACCCACTTGGAGACCGGGATTGTCCCACGGTTCGGCCAATCGTGCGGGCGCGATGGTTTCTAAGAAGCCTAAAAAATCCTTTAGCGTGGGTTTCATGTTGAAAAATTCAAAGGGCGCATCCTCTTAAGGATACGCCCTTTATGGAACGATTATTCCCGATACGGGGGAAACATCTCTAACAAAGTCCTTGGAAACATGATAAGAGTCTAAGTGTTGGTGGGCCCACCTGGTTTCGAACCAGGGACCTACCGGTTATGAGCCGGTGGCTCTGCCAGCTGAGCTATGGGCCCTCTGATCATTCTTAGATATTGGTAAACACAATGCGCATCCAACAGAAATTTGTCAAGAGAAAAGGTGCATGGTTTCAATTATCCATAAAACTTTTCAGCTTTTTGCTCCTGCTGGGGTGCCTCAATTTCCTGAGCGCTTTGGCCTCTATCTGCCTGATACGCTCTCTGGTAACGCTGAAATCGCGGCCTACTTCTTCTAAGGTGTGGTCTGATTTTTCACCGATACCAAATCTCATCCTAAGGACCTTTTCCTCTCTTGGAGTGAGGGTAGTAAGGACCCGTCTTGTTTGTTCGGCTAATCCGAAGTCGACAACCGCATCTCCAGGGGAGAGGACATTTTTATCCTCAATAAAATCTCCGAGGTGGCTGTCTTCCTCTTCGCCGATAGGGGTTTCGAGAGATATCGGTTCTTTGGCTATTTTTAGCACCTTTCTAACCTTGTCAAGCGGGAATTCCATCTTTTCAGCGATTTCCTCCGAAGTCGGCTCGCGGCCATGTTCCTGTACAAGATAGCGGGATGTTCGCATGAGCTTATTAATGGTCTCTATCATGTGGACGGGAATGCGGATAGTTCTGGCCTGATCCGCTATGGCCCTGGTAATCGCCTGTCTGATCCACCATGTAGCGTAGGTGCTGAATTTATACCCGCGTTGGTATTCGAATTTATCCACCGCCTTCATCAATCCAATATTTCCTTCCTGGATAAGGTCAAGGAACATGAGTCCCCTATTGGTGTATTTCTTGGCAATGCTGACAACTAGTCTCAAATTGGCCTGAATGAGATCTGCTTTTGCTCTATTTGCTTTATATAAGCTTTCTTCCACCTTTTTCAGCTTAAGCTTTATTTGACGGGGGGTCAAATCAGTCCGTTCCTTAGCTTGCTTGATAATTTTCTGGGCGCTATCCGCCTCGGACCTCAAGAGAATAATCTCCTTCTTTGACAGGCCGATGGGTGCGATTATCTGGTCATCTCTTACCGATTTTGGGATCTTGGCAGTACATCTTTTTAAATAAGCAATCGGTTTACCGCCCGCCCGCAACATGCATCCTTCTATCTTTCTCTCTGCCGCTTCGACCTCCGCAGACAGCTCCTTAAACTTGTCAATCATTATCTCAACCTGTTTCTTGTCCAGGCTGAATGAGTTCACAAGCTTCATAATCTTCTTTTGATCCCGCTTTATCTTTGCTGTGAGTTTCTTTTTTGTTTCCTCAGTGCAGCGGACCTTGGCCCTGTCACGCCTATTAAGGCACATACGTTCATTCAACCCCCTGATTTGATTAATCAGGTTTATGACAGATTCCTTCCTCTCACCCATCAGCATGTAGCTGTCATCGTCTTCCATATCACTGATAACGTCTTTTAGCTTTACTTCACTGTTCCTGAGCATCTCCCCTAACTCGATGACACGCTCCACCCCCACACCGGAAAGGAGAAGGCGGTGTAAGGTTTCATTTTCGCCTGCCTCAATTCGTTTGGCTATTTCGACTTCTCCTTCTCTCGTGAGGAGAGAGATGCGGCCCATCTCCTTAAGATACATTTTCACAGGGTCAGCGACCCCGGAAATTGCCTCTGCAAGATCTACGGATGTATTCCCGTTCTCTTCTGCTTTTGCCGCCTTTTTCTTTGCCTCCGCGGCCTTTTCGATTTTTTTCTTAGCCGCTTCATCAATAACCATAATGTCCAGCTCTTGAAACATTATCATAAGTTCATCGATGTGTTCCTCAGAAGAAACAAGATCATCGGACAGATCATCATTTAGCTCTTCAAAGGTAATGTAGCCCTTATTTTTCCCGTTATGGATCAACCGCTTTAAATTGATCATATCGGTGTTCTTATTCATCATATTACCTCTACTCTCTATCCGTCAAATAAGTAATAACCAATAACTAACAACTAATCTGCGCCCTTAATTTCAATAACAGGTCGTTCAAGGCCTCGGGATCGCCCTTGATGTTCTTAACTGAGTCGGAGAGTTTTTTTTGACTTGCTTTTCCCATGATTTCTTCGACCGCCTGTTTCACCTCCTGATCCGAATAAATGGAGTCGGCCACCATTACCTCTCTGAGTCGTATACGAACATCGTCATTATCGAGGTTTTCTTCAATATTTTCGGGTGAGAACTGGCCTTCTTTCCGATATTTCTCGAAAATGACTTCAACAATTCTTGAGGCAGTGTCGTCTGAAAGCAGGGTCCTGCAATCAGAATTTATCAGTCCGGTTACTGCTTTGGGATGATGCACGAGCAGGTTAAGCAACTGGATATCCCCGATTTTCTTCTCCACCTTTGGGCCTGTCAATCGGCCTTTCAGACCTCTTTCAAGGGCGTCTCCTGAAAGGTCTTGTTTGAAGGTTTTTAGTTCAGACAAGACCACTTCTTCTTTGATCCCAATCTGTTCCGAGAGACGTCCCGCATACAACGAACGTTGTGCAGCATTTCGGAGTTGCGACAGGACTGGCAGAATTTCCTTCAATACATGAACCTTCCCCTCTATGTCTGAATCGTCTTGCGTCAGTTTCTGATCAAGAAAAAAGTCAAACATTAAAGAGGCACTATCCAAAAGCTTTAAGAACTCGGGTAGGCCATTTGTGTTTACAAAACTGTCTGGATCATGACCATTCGGTAAGACAACCGCCTTGGCAGGAAGTCCTTCATTTAAAAAGAGGGGCAGACTTCTTAAGGCCGCATTTCTTCCTGCTTCGTCAGAGTCGAAGACTACCACAGCCTCCTTGGCATATCCTTTTATCTTTCGGATATGCTGGCCGGTTAGGGCGGTTCCAAGGGTGGCTACTACCTCATTGAGCCCGTGTCTTCTCAAGGCCAGAAGGTCCATGTATCCCTCAACAATAACCGCTATTCCTTTTTGCCTGATCGCCTTAAAAGAGGCATGCAATCCATAGGGAAATTCTCCCTTATGGAAAACCGGGGTTTCGGGCGTATTCAGATATTTGGGCAGGGAGTCGTCAAGGACCCTCCCTCCAAATCCAATCACCTGTTCTCTTAGATTTAGAATGGGGAACATAACCCGGCCTCTGAAACGATCGTAATATCCCCCGCCCTTTTTGGGAATGATCAGGCCTGCCTGGACAGCCCGTTCCAAGTCTATCTTGTGTTTCCTTAGATAATCAGTAATCCCGCGCCATTTATCAGGGGCATAACCCAGGCGGAATTCTGAGATAATCTCTTTTGAAATGGCCCTTTTCTTCAGATAATCTGCTGCAGGATTTCCTCCTGCAGTTTTACTCAATTCCTGTTGGAAATATAGTGCAGCGGCCTCATTTATCTTGAAGAGGGACTCTCTGAGCCTGCTCCTCTTTTTTTCTTCAGTTGCGGAAAAGTTTTCAGTGATTTGTACATTATACCTTTCTGCTAAATCCTTCAGGGCCTCTGGAAAGGTGAGTCCGTGGTAGTCCATCCAGAAGGCGAAGATATCTCCCCCCTTCTTGCATCCGAAGCAGTGGAACATCTGCCTGTCCGAACTGACCGTGAACGATGGGTCCTTTTCAGCGTGAAATGGGCAGAGGCCCATAAAGTTCTTCCCGGCCTTTTTAAGTTGAACAAACTGACCGATGACCTGTACAATGTCGGCCGCCCGTTTAATTTCTTCTTTGACAGACTGGTTGCTTGGCATTTTTGGCTTATTTAAAGTGGCTAAAAAAGACCCGCTTCAGGCGGGATTCAAGAAAATATTTATCTCTGATTTTGTTTGAATCATTTTATGATTTGATAGAAAGGCAATTTGACCTAACCGGCGGACAGGAAGCATCGCGGGACAGGATTTCCAAAACACAAATATATCCGAGGATCTGATATTGATGTTCGGTCAAGCGGTCGCTGTTAGTATGAAGGTTGAACTTTAAATTTCCGCCCTAAAAAAGGAGCTTGATCAGCCACTGCCTTAACACTTGATCAGATTTCTAATCCGTTTTCGGCAGACTACGAAGTTAGAAGTTTTTTTGCTATCTCATTTACTTCTTTCCCCTGTACCTGTCCTGCCATCCTGGCCATAGCCGCTTTCATGACATTCCCCATATCTTTGAGGCTCTCAGCAGACAGCTCAGAAATAATTTGCCGCACAGTCTCTTCGATTTTCTCCGCGGTCAACTGCTGTGGCAGGTATTCGTAGAAGATCTCGATCTCTTTTTCTTCCTTTAGGGCCAGATCCTCACGATTCCCGTTTCTGAATTCCTTCGCAGCCTCTTTGCCTTTTCTGACTAAGGATGAAACAACGGATTGGATTTCCTCATCCGTTAATTCACGCCTTTTTTCCACCTGCAGATTCTTTGAAGAACTCCTGACCATCCTTAAACAAGAAAGGCGGATGCTATCCTTTGCCTTCATGGCCTGTTTGAGATCTTCAGCTATTCTTTGATTTAGAGACATGTTCTTTTGTTCAAGGTTCATATGAAAATTTTAAACCTTTTATTTTACAACAGATATATAATATGTCAACTCCTAACATCATTTTTTTCACCTTTGCATGTCTTTATAGCCTCAGCTAAGTCAAGGCTTCCATCGTAAAGGGCCCTACCCGTAATCATTCCCGTGACGCCAACCTCTGACAGGGGTAAAATGTCCAGAACATCCGAGATTTCAGAAATCCCACCTGACGCTATTACCGGGGTCTCAATTGATCTTGCCAAGCTCTTGGTGGCCTCCACATTGCAGCCTGTTCTCATGCCATCCCGGTTGATATCAGTATAAACGATTGCTGCTAATCCGGCCTTTTCAAACCGTTTTGCAAATTCCAGAGGAGTCTGTTTGATGTCCTCTGTCCAGCCCTCCACTGCAACCCGATCGTTCTTGGCATCTATCCCTAAAATAATCTGTCCGGGAAAGGCGTGGCAGGCATTGCGCACAAATTCCGGGTCCTTATGGGCTACAGTCCCCAAAATAACGTATTGGAGCCCGAGTGAAAAATAGGCTTCCAAGACAGACATCTCCCTCACCCCGCCCCCAAGCTCTATCGGGATGGGGACAGAGTTCACAATCCGTTTGATAACATCTTTGTTGACCGGTTTGCCCTGTACAGCGCCATCCAGGTCGACGAGATGTAGCCTCCGAGCGCCGCATTTATGCCATCTTACCGCCATCTCCTCGGGGACATCAGAAAAAACGGTTTCATCTGACATCCTTCCCTGTTTGAGCCTGACGCAGCGGCCCCCTTTGATGTCAATAGCCGGGATAATAAGCAAGTGTCTAATCCTTTACTGCCTTTTTCTCAAGCGGAGAACCTGGCATATCCTCTAATAGTTTGTCCAATCCGAATTTGGCCAATTTCTTGGCTGTCAGCCATAGGCCATCGCTCTTGATATAGGTCTTCAAGTCAAAGAGATCTTCGAATAAAGATTTCTGGGTCTTGTCATAATTGCCCCTCCAGAGAATAGCGCCATCTGACGGTCTCACAAGAGAGAGATCAAAGGCCACTGAAGCCGGACTTTCGACCCCTAAATCGGAGCCGACCCGCTCTCGCCAACGGTATACCTGGCCTACCAGGACAGCATCCGCCCCAAAGGTCTTTCCAACTTCCTGGAGCATTTTTAGAGGACTTATCCCCACTTTTGTGTCTGAACCTACGATGCTTTCAACGATCCCTTTAGCCTGGCCAGGCGGTATCAGATTCCATCTCTTTTCGGTGACTAACATGCCAAATAGCTGATTTGTCAACCACTTAATCACATCTTGGGGAACGGGTTGAGACATAAAAGCAGTGCCTGTAATCGGATTTCGAACCAGATCGG